>QIMC01000287.1 GCA_003232185.1 Flammeovirgaceae bacterium
GAATACAGATGGACTAATATGTCAAGATCGCTCTCGGAATTTTGTTCGTTTCTAGCGAAAGAGCCAAAAATCCCGATTTTAGCTGGGTCGTCAGACTGTCTAAAAACCTCATTCAATTTTCTAGTTTCGAAGTATTGATATGATTATCTTGTACTATGAAATTCATACAAGGACAAGACCGTATTCAGACCTGCCTTTTCCCTGTTTCCCTTGACGCTTCGATAGATGAAAACAATGAGGTCCGCTTAATGGATTTGTTTGTAGAAAGCCTTGATTTAGCCCCAATGGGTTTTGAGGTCGCCTTTGTGGACAATGGCCGTCCGGCCTATCATCCAAAGGACCTGCTCAAGTTGTTTATCTACGGCTACCTGAACCGCATTAGGTCATCAAGAGGACTGGAAAGAAATATAGAGTTGATGTGGTTATTGAAGGGTTTGAGCCCCGATCACAATACCATGAATAACTTTAGAAAGGACAATCCCAAGGCCATCAAAAAGGTGTTTCGTAGGACCGTAGAGATAGCCAGGAATTTCGACCTGATCGGAGGCATACTAATAGTGGGTGATGGCACCAAGTTCAGGGCGCAAAACTCAAAGAAGAACAACTACAACCAAAAGAAAATAGATCGCCACCTGGCCTACATCGAAAGCAAACTTGATGAGTACACCCAGGCACTGGCCACAGCCGACGGAGACCAACAAGACGCGATAGCAAAAAAGATCACCAAGCAAAAGGCCCACCAGGCTAGGTACCAAAAAATAGAAAAAGACCTTAAAGAAAGCGGAGAGAAACAGATCTCCACTTCGGACCCAGAGAGCAGACAAATCATGATCAGAGGTGTGATCTCAGAAGTAGCCTACAATATCCAATCTACCGTAGATGCCAAAAACAAGCTTCCCATCGATTATGAAGTAACCAATGAAAATGATTCCAATGCCATGGCAAACATGGTTAGAAGAGCTAAAACTATATTAGGTAAGAAGAATTTTTCAGTACTGTTTGACAAAGGATATCACAAAGGGAAAGAACTTGATGCGGTTCAAAAAATGGGCATAAAAACCTATGTAGCCATTCCAGGAATTCCTAAAACCTCTCAAGCACCCAACCCCGCCTACAATGCTGAAAACTTCAGTTATGATGCAAATTCCGACACCTATATATGCCCCGCCGGGCAAACCTTAGAAAGCACGCAAACATGGTACAAAACGTCTAGCTATAAGTTTAAACAATACAAAACCAAAGCCTGTCAAAGCTGCCCAGTAAGAGATGAATGTACCAAATCCAAGAACGGGAAAATTATTCATCGCAGTGAATATCAACCTGCTGTAGAACAAAACAAAATCAATATTCAGGCAGATCCAGATTTATATAAACAAAGGCAGGCACTGGTGGAGCATCCTTTCGGGACAATGAAGCGACAATGGGGGTTTGACCATATCATGACTAAGAAAACCAAGAAACATGCCTCTGCAGATGTAGGCTTTATATTCATTGCCTACAACTTGAGAAGACTCATCAACATCATTGGTATAAAACCACTAACAGAGCTGTTCAACTCAATTTGTCTGCTTTTTTCAGATTCAGCCAGTCAATTAACTAACAATTTATCTGTAAGGCGGGTTGGGCCAACGTTTTTTGTTCAAACTCAAGAGTTAAGAATTTTACCAAAGAAAATCAGTAACCCATTTTTAAACTAATTTGCTTCTGGCTACTTAGGTTTTAAGACAAACTGTCGTTACCAGCAATACAGTCTATTTTAGAGACCGGAATCGAATTCTACAGATAATGTTTGGGGCAATTGTCGAAGAATAAAGGATAATAAAGAGTAAAACTAATACTTATAATCAGCAAACTTATAACATAAGTCAGGCCCAAATGGAGCTACATCCTCTCAAAATACATATTGACGAAATTATCCCGCTCACTTCTGAGGAATTTGACTATGTATTAAACCACTTCACAGCTGTAAATAAACGTAAGCACCAATTTATTGTACAAGAAGGAGAGTTAATCGATAAAGAATTCTGGGTGATAAAGGGTTGTCTCAAATCTTACTTTTTCGATGATACTGGCAAAGAACATATTTTGCAGTTTGCTATGGAGAATTGGTGGGTTACTGATTATGATGCTTTCACTAATCAGACAGCAGCTAAAATAGCTGTGGATTGTCTCGAGGATTGTGAACTATTATATATCACTTATGCGAATCGTGAAAAACTTTCTCAAGAGATGCATCAAATGGAAAGGTTTTGGGCGAAAAAGACAAAATTGGGATATGTAGCTTTACAAAACAGAGTGCTCTCTTTAATGAGAAATACTGCTAAAGAACGTTATGACTCACTTTTCAAGCAATACCCTCATTTATTTCAACGTGTTCCAAAAAAAATGATTGCCGCTTATCTAGGTGTATCCAGAGAAACACTAAGCAGGTTAGATTCATAATCAACACCTCTTTCCTCTTATTTTCGATCTTGATAGTGTGATCTACGTCACACGAACATCGTGACCTACCTCCTATTAGACTGGCAGTTACTTCTTCACCTTTGTGTTGTAATAATTATAACAACACAAAGAAACTATGCCTTACATAAACATCAAAGTCACTGATGAAAAAGTGACCAAAAAACAGAAACAACGACTGATTGCAGGAGCTACTCAGTTGGTAGTCGATATTCTTGGTAAAAATCCAGAAACCACACATGTGGTCATCGATGAAGTACCTATTGACAACTGGGGAGTCAGAGGAAAACAATATTCAGAACTTATAAAATAGACTCATAAATACATGAAAAACAAAACAGTAATAGTAACAGGCGCTTCAACCGGAATTGGTAAAGCCATCGCCAGGTTGTTCATTGAAAAAGGAAGTAATGTAGTAATGAACTCTTCCAATGAGGAAAACTTAAAGGCAACATTTGCAGAGTTTGGATCTCCGAAAAATGCGATAATGGTCGCTGGAGATATCTCCAAAAAACAAGTTGGTA
Source organism: Flammeovirgaceae bacterium (assembly GCA_003232185.1). Lineage (GTDB taxonomy): Bacteria > Bacteroidota > Bacteroidia > Cytophagales > Cyclobacteriaceae > SZUA-3. Next base: position 2,985 of record QIMC01000287.1, read on the forward strand.
CGGCAATAGTAGAGAAAGCCATCGAACAATTTAAAACCGTAGATGTATTGGTGAACAACGCAGGGGTATTTGAACCTAAGCCATTTATGGATGTAGAGGATGAAGACTTGGACAAATTTATAGACGTGAATCTAAAAGGTACCTTTTTCACTTCTCAAGCCGCTGTAAAACAAATGTTGACGCAAGGTGGTGGTTCAATCATTAACATTGGAACAGTATTGGTAGATCATGCCATTGCTGGTTTCCCTGCCACTGCTGCCGTATCCAGTAAAGGGGCGATACATGCTTTTACCAGACAACTGGCTGCTGAATTTGGAAAAGACAATATTAAAGTAAACACCATCGCCCCAGGAATTATTAGAAGTCCACTGCAAGGAAAAATGGGTGTGGAAGATGCTGATAGCTTAGCTGGTCTGCACTTGCTCAATAGAATAGGTGAACCTGAAGAAATCGCTGAGGCTACCTATTATCTAGCTGCAGCAGATTTTGTGACAGGAGAAACTATCAACATAGCTGGCGGACATACTGTCGGTCATGCCATCTAATTAAAAACATATCATACAAATATTTAAATAGTAATCGCAATGAAAATTTTATTAAAAGTCATATTATTTGGAATGTTAAGCATGCTTAGCATCAATACTTATTCCCAAAATTCGAAAAAACTAAAGGTATTATTTGTAGTTACGTCACATGATCAGCTCGGAGATACTGGCGAAAAGACAGGGCTTTGGATTGAAGAGTTTGCAGCACCGTACTATTATTTAGTTGATCAAGGGGTAGAGATAATTATTGCTTCTCCTAAAGGTGGAAAGCCTCCAATAGATCCTAAAAGTACACTTTCAGATTATCAAACCGAAGCAACAAAGAGGTTCTATGCAGATTCAAAAACACAATTAATATTTAGTAAGACTAAGAAATTAACTCAAGTTAAACAAGATGACTTTGATGCTGTTTTTTATCCTGGTGGTCACGGTCCGTTATGGGATTTATCTAAGGACAAGAATTCAATCAAAATTATTGAATCCTTTTATAACAATGACAAACCAATTGCCTTTGTTTGTCATGCTCCTGCTGCTCTTCAGAAGGTAAAAGACAAAAATGGTCAACCACTGGTAAAAGGTAAAAAAGTAACTGGATTTACTAACGGAGAGGAAGCTGCTGTCCAGCTAACTGATGTAGTTCCCTTTTTGATCGAAGATATGCTTACGGAAAAAGGTGCGTTTTACGAAAAAGGGGCTGACTGGTCATCTTTTGCAACTACGGATGGCATACTCATCACTGGGCAAAACCCTCAGTCGGCCAATTTAGTAGCTCAATTATTGCTTGAGAAAATCAATAAACTGTAATCGACAAAATGTACGAAGAACATTCAAGTGAAATAAAAAACACTATATCTCATTATTTTCAAGGCATATATAATGGAGGTGTAGAAAAATTAGAAAGTGTGTTTCATCCGGAGGCTTTGCTCTCCGGAGATATCAAAGGAGACCCATATTTCAAAACCTTGTCGGACTACATAGATGGGGTCAGGAATAGAAAAAGCCCGAGTGAGTTAGGTGAGGATTTCCAAATGAAAATTCTAGGGATAGAGATTCTGGGTAATACTGCCATTGCAAAGCTTACACACGCACCAATGTTAGGCTACAACTACCATGATTTTTTATCTTTAAGTATGGTAAATGGGGAATGGAAAATTGTAAATAAGTTATTTAGCCATGTGGAATAAGACGAGAGCAACTAAGTTGCTAAGGGTAAAATACCCAATTATTCAAGGACCCTTTGGCGGAGGATTTTCTTCCGTCCAATTGGTTTCTACTGTATCAAATTTGGGGGGAATGGGTTCATTTGGCCTCAACGCTTACACTCCAGAAGAGATACTAGAGGTTGATAATGAGATCAAGCAATCGACAAACAAAACCTATGCACTCAATCTATGGGTTCCACTGAAGGATGATCCTGCGGATAATTACGAGAAGAAAGACTTTGAAGCATTGAGAAAATTATTCAAACCTTATTTTGATAAAATGCAAATTCCTCTTCCTGAAATTCCAAACCCGAAAACTCAGGATTTCGAAATGCAAGTAGAATCTATACTAAAGACTAAACCTCCTGTTGCAAGTTTCATCTACGGGATACCGTCAAAGGAAATCATTGCTGAATTGAAAAAAAGAGGGATTACAAGCATGGCTACGGCTACTACATTAGAAGAGGCGGTAATGATTGAAGAGGCCAAGATTGACTTAGTCATTTCCTCCGGATCAGAGGCTGGAGGACACCGGGCATCATTTATAAAATCTGCAGAGGAATCATTGACTTGTACACTGCTATTGATTCATCAAGTAACGGACACTATCAATTTACCAGTGATTGCAGCCGGAGGTATTTCTAATGGAAAAGACATTGCAGACGTTTTAAAACAGGGGGCTGCCGCTGTTCAAATAGGGACTGCTTTTCTGGCAACAAATGAATCCAATGCTTCAGCTATTCATAAATCCAAATTACTTTCAAATAAGTCGATAAAAACAGACCTCACAAAAGTTTATACAGGAAGATTAGCTCGAGCTATTTCAAATGATTTATCTCAAGATTTCCAAAGTTTGGGTAACGAAAATATAGCACCATATCCTATTCAAAGTGCTTTTATGAGTTCTTTGAGAAGTGCTTCAATAGAACAAAACAAGTTGGATTATGTAGGATTTTGGTCAGGTCAACCTTCAACAGTTCTGAGGCATAAGTCTGCCAAGAAGTTACTCAATTCGTTAATACATGAGGCTTCAAAAATATATGAGAACAAAAGCTGGTAACATCATGTATGAGTAATAGTGGGATCATCAGCCAAAAAAATTCGGAGCTTTCTACCATCTTTATCCGACAAGAGGTATTTATTACACTACATACTCATACACCCTCGTTAGCAACAAGCAAAAAAAACGTAATCATTGAAAAACATTGAAATAACAGAAAATATATTCGAACATTTTGAAAAGTTCATTCCACTTTCAGAAAACCTAAAATCTGAACTTGCAAAACGATTAAAATATATTGATTTCAAAAAGGGGGTAATGGTATTAAATGCCAATCAAGTTTGTACAGAAAGTTATTTCATAAATAAAGGAATTTTAAGAACCTATTTTTTAAAAGATGGAAAGGAAATAAGCGAATATTTTTGCGGGATAGATGAATGGGTAAATTCGCCCAAAAGTTTTATGCAAAGAAAAAAAGACATCTATTATATTGATGCAATTGAAAACACCGAAGCGTATTTTATAAACGTAAACGACCTTGTGTTTCTTTTTGACAATTTTCCAGAAATGGAGCGTTACGCTCGTTTATCAATGGGCAGTATTTTGGTCATTTAATGGAACGTATTACATCTATGCGATTCACATCTGCTAAAGAAAGGTATTACCATTTTCAAAAAACGTATTCTGATATTTATCATCGTATTCCTTTAGGAATGGTTGCTTCCTATTTAGGAATTACTCAAGAAACATTAAGTAGAATACGAGCCGAAAAATAATTATTTGATATATGTCAAAAGTTATGACAACTTCATTCAGTAGTTTTGACTCTTAATTTTATGATATGAAAAAAAGAGTCCAAAAGGTATTATTAATCATCACATTAGTTTTAGTCGCAGGACTTGCTGTTTTATTCACTTATGTGCCATCTCTTTCAAAACAACACGGAGTTGTAGAAACTCTATTATATTTAGGAGATTCTGACAATCAACCTTTGATTGTAGCTTTTGGAGGTTCAGAAGGTGGTATTGATTGGCATAGGAACCATATGAAAAGCAAAAGAGACAGTCTTATTCAAAAAGGCT
>QIMC01000180.1 GCA_003232185.1 Flammeovirgaceae bacterium
GATTTCAGGTCTATCGTCCCTAATCGAATGTTCAGAAATAAGGAGGGTGAGTTTTTTCAAGATGTTACAACTGCGGGAGGCTTCGGTAACATTCAGAAAGGACATGCGGTTTCCTTTGCCGATTTGGATCAAGATGGAGATCAGGATATCTATGTGGTCATGGGGGGAGCCAACTCCGGAGATATGTATCCAAACTTACTTTTTGAAAATCCATATGACCGGGATGGGACAGCCAATAACTGGCTTACTCTAGTAATAGAAGGAACGATATCTAATAAAAAAGCGATTGGTGTAAGGGTTACGGTAACCTATGAGGAGAATGGAAAGGCAAGAAACATTGTTCGGGATGTTAATTCGGGTGGAAGCTTTGGCTGTTCCCCGTTTCGTTTGGAAATAGGATTAGGTAAAGCAAGTTTTGTAGAGAGGATCGAAATCTTCTGGCCCGTAACTGGGAAAACACAAACATTCAAAAACGTTAGTACCAATCAATTCATGAAAATCATAGAGGGTGACCCGGAGCTCTATCCTTTGAAAATTCCAGTCATTGACCTTCGATTATCAACATCTTCCGAATACACGCTCCCTAAAGATCATGTTCATTAACTGCCTTCATTCTATCCCGGAAAAATACTGTCATGAAAGGTGGGTTTCAATACCTAAATGAATCAGCCTTCTTGGAAAGAAGTCATCCCCGAGCTGGAAGGAACAAGCACCGGTTACAAGGATTCTATAAGAAAATAGGGTTTTCATGGGTCGGAATTGCCTCACCAGATCATCACAAGATCAGTTGGTGTATTTCATTTGTCGTTCTATACTAAAGCAGCTGTATCGATGTAATTAAGTACAGATGACTCAATAATATAATCCAACGCTCTTTCGAGCGCATCTGAATGTATTGGTCCCCACCCTTCATGGTCAAGACCATGCAGCATATACATAAAAACCATTGGCTGCTGTACTTCCGCAAGTTCCAACGAAGTCATTAAATGTTCATCGCAATGTTCCGGTCCAAGCCAAGAACAATTGTAAATTCTACTTGATAGTTCATTTTCATTATTCATACCTAAGCCTACTTTGCCCTCTAGCCCAGTTGTACGTATTGCTCGAACTTTGGTAAGTAAATAACGATCGACCTGTGGAGTTGATTTATTATAAGTAAGGTGATAAAGACACTTACCTGCATCAAACCCTTTTAGGTGTTTGCCAAAGTAACCCAGACAGGCATCTATTTTCAATTTAGCTTCTTCAAATGATAATTTAGTCAAATCTGAATGATCATAGCCATGGGGTTCAATTATGTGACCTCTATCACTCACGCAACTCATTCCAAAGTTTAAAATCACCCTTCTTAAAGTTTGGATAAATACCGCTGCTATCAACAAGAACCGCAAAGCTTGCGTTTATACCACGAGCTTCAAAAATATTAGCTAGGCGATGACAACTTTGAGCGAGACCATCGTCAAATACTAAACTCACATTGACCATAATACGTCACTAGTTTTTTGTTTTCCCATCTTGCGTTGCCTTACTGAAATAATTAAAGTTTTTAACCCAAATATGTTCTTGCTTAATTTTCTCAAAAACATCTTCTGCCAGTGGTCCCTTTTCAGCCGATTGAATGGCCTGATCGACGTGAATTTTCGACGTCATGGAAGTAGCTACATTGGAGACTCCGGAATGACTAAGTGCAAATCGCATAGCTAATTCATGAAGCGGCATTGCATCTGTACAAAAATCATTCTTTAGTCGATCGATTCGATTTATGTATTCGCGGACTATTTCAGGTGATCCTTTTGAAAGCTTTATGTCTTGACTTAAAGCCCCTCGATTACCTCCTATCGCAAGTGACCCTGAATGATCGTAAATACAGCGCGCAATGACAGCTACTTTACGTTGTTTGGCCAATGGTACTACACTAGTAAAAGGACGCGACTCAAAAGCATTTATTACCACCTGAACCGAATCTACTACATTATCATCTATTAGTCTGAGTACCGTATCGTGTTCATGATCTAAAGCACTTACACCAATATGTCGAATTTTACCTTGCTTTTGTAATTCTTTAAGCGTATCAAGCCATTCCGGACGTAAACTCCATAGGTAGTACCATTGGTGCAGCTGTATTAGGTCAATGAATTCGACATCCAATTCTTTTAAACTGGTTTCCACTGATCTTCTTATGCTTTCCGGAGTAAACTGCTCTTCCAGTGGTACGTAGAATCTCCAATTAGTAATATCAAGGGGCTGTATTTTGGATGCAATAAATGGACATTCTCCCTTCCATTCTTTCAAAGTATTACCTACAATACGCTCGCTTTCGCCATAGTTACGAGCTGTGTCTATAAAGTTAATTCCCCGCTCTAACGCGTATAGAAGCTCCTCTGAAATACCCCGTTCATTCTTTGTGATACGCATGGCTCCAAAAGCTATCGGCGTCGTCTGAAATCTATCGTTTCCGAATGGCCTTTTTTTCATTTTTAATGGTTTTTGTTTATAGATTCAAGAAGTGACTTTTCGATTTATGTCCTGCGATGGTAGATGCATTTGCGATGTAATTGATAGAAAGATCAGAAGCAAAAAGCTTGTTTACCCGGTAAAAGTAATTATCTAATTTGATTAATGTCTCATCAGGGTATTTCAAATAGAATAGAAATTTGAGTATAGAACAGTTGAATCTGCCATTTGAGACTTCACAAATCTTATTGAAAGAGCTCGCAAAAGATATTTGCATGGAAAAGTCAATGATACCTTCCGATGATAACTGCTGGATACTCAAATAAGACCTTGTGCAATTGAGCATCTTAATGCACTATTAGATCCATAAATATGAAGGGTATCAGCATCAGACAATTAAAAAAAACAATTCTAGTGGAACATTTCTATTCTAACAATGAATTCCTTGAGGCATCTATGATATATTTTTGTACCAGAATAGAATTGTTATGAAGATGACAATAGAGACCCTAAGGGATTACAGTCTTGTGGGGGTCGAGGCTAAAAAAGCAATCGAGATGGGACTAGCTGATGCCGAATGGTATCGTTCTCCTATTCCAAAGCAAAGAATGCGTGAATTACTAGCTCGAAAAGATGGGCCGGCGATAAGAGATACGTTACTGTGGTTCGCTCTAATCATAGGATCCGGTTGTCTGTTCTTTATTTTGTGGAGTTCATGGTGGGCTGTACTCCCATATATTGTTTATAGCACCTTATATGCTTCTTCCTCAGATTCACGATGGCATGAATCAAGCCACGGAACTGCCTTTAAGACGGACTGGATGAACAATTTACTCTATGAGATTGCTTCGTTCATGGTATTTCGTCAATCAACAGTATGGCGTTGGAGTCATGCACGGCATCATAGTGATACAATTATTCGTGGCAGGGATCCAGAGATTTCAATACCAAGACCTCCCGCCATAAAAAGAATAATACTAGGAATTATGGGTCTTGGCGGAGCAATTCCTGAAATCAAACAGATTTTTTTGCACGCTACAGGAAAAATCGATGCAGAGGTGGCTACCTATGTACCTGAACAGGAACACGGGGCTGTAATTTTTAAGGCTCGAGTTTATTTTCTGATTTATGCAACGGTAATTTTTTTAGCTGTGTACTTTGGCACGATTTTACCTCTGATGTTCATAGGATTTCCTACGGTCCTAGGAGGTTGGTTGATGCGCATTTATGGATGGTCACAACATGCTGGTCTACAGGAAAACGTTTTGGACCATCGCTTGAACTCACGTACTATATACATGAGTCGAATTCACCGATTCTTGTATTGGAACATGAACTATCATGTTGAACACCACATGTTCCCATTAGTGCCTTATCATGCCTTGCCTAAACTGCACGAACTGGTAAAGGATGATTGTCCGCCCCCCCATAAAGGCCTTTTTCATGCCTATAGAGAGATCATTCCAGCAATATTTAGGCAAATGAAGGACCCCAGCTACTATGTAGATCGTAAAATTCCTCAAAAAAGCAAACCCTTTTCTTATTATACGGATAATCGAATTATAGGTGACCCGTCCACTTTGGTAAACGGTAAAATAATGGTGTGTAAACTAGCTGAACTACCGAAAGGGGAGGTTATACGTTTTGATTTCAACCAAAGGACGTATGCTATATATTATACTCAAAAAGGTGAGTTATATGCTACGGACGGCATGTGTACTCACGGAAATGCACATTTGGCAGATGGGATTATCATTGGCGATTCGATTGAGTGCCAAAAACATAACGGCCGTTTCAATTTAAAGGATGGTTCACCAAAACGATTGCCTGTTTGTATTGGTCTAAAGACTTATAAAGTCGAGATCCATGACAGTAAAGTATTATTATGTATGCCAGATGAGTCTGAAGAGAACACCGAAAAGGAAAATGAACCAGGAGTTTTTCAAGTGATCAGCAACCACAGCTTAACTCCCTATATTAAGGAACTTGTTCTCTGTCCAGTCAATGGAAAATCGTTTTCTTTTAAACCCGGACAGCATGTGCAGCTAGAAATACCCCCCCATGACATCGAATTTCAAGATTTTGAAATTGGGGGGCCTCATAATCAAATTTGGAGAGATAATGGCTGGTTTAAATCTTGGTCCAGAAATGCCGTTTATTTAAGAAGAAATTACTCCTTGGCAAGTAATCCAGTAGATAATTCATTTTTAAAATTTAATATACGGATTGCCCTTTCTCCTGAAACCAATAACATAGGTGCAGGTAAAGGTTCGTCGTATGTTTTTTCTTTAAAATCCGGGGATAAAGTAAAACTTAAAGGTCCGTTTGGAGATTTCTTACCAGCAAATTCAGACCGGGAAATGATCTATTTGGGTGGGGGTGCGGGCATGGCACCAATTCGCTCCCATTTATCCTTTTTACTAGAAACAGAAAATACCAATCGCAAGATCAGCTTCTGGTATGGTGCAAGATCTTTGAAAGATTTATTCTATCATGAATATTTTAATAAACTGCAAGAAAAACCTAATTTTTCATTCCATGTAGCACTTTCCGAACCTGATGAACAAGAGCAATGGGATGGGAAAAAAGGTTTTGTGCACGAGTTTCTATTGAACGATTATTTAGCTAAACATCACCGTCCTGGGGAAATTGAATATTATTTGTGCGGTCCGCCAGCAATGATAAAAGCAAGTTTGAAAATGTTGGGGAAACTTGGTGTGCCGGACAAAATGATTGCCTTTGACGAGTTCTAAAATTAGTCTTCCGGGGAGCCATAACTCATAAATGCCGTCAAGGGTCTATACAAGAAAGTATTAACGATAATACCGGGATTTCCAGCTCTTGTAACCATTCATGTTTCCTTTCTAATCAGGATTCTATGGTTGATAAAATTTAATCCACTACAAAGTACTATTTAAGCCAACTATTCTATTCCAACTATTCTATTCTATTATGTAGAGTAGGCTATTAGATAAATACTATATTGGGTGCCTGTAATTGTATTATCCGTATGTCTGTAGTTTTTGATTACATAAATCTGACTAGTCACCACAGGTCAAAAACAGATTGCATAGTCAATGGAATTACCGAAGCCATTATGGACCAGGTTATCCACAAAGGAGATGCTCTTCCGTCTGTTAACAAGTTTATCCAAAAATTAGGTGTAGCCCGGATGACAGTGGTAAAGGCGTTGAATATTTTAAAAGAGCGAGGGATCATCATCTCCGTGGATAAAATAGGTTATTTTGTAAGAGATGAGAACATTAAGCAAGATCTCAAAGTTTTGCTTTTCCTTTCCGGTTTTCATTCTTACCATGAAATCATATACAATCAAATCATCGAGGATGTTAAGGATTGTAACGTTACTATTGATTTGTTTTTTCATCATTGCAATGCAAAGATTTTTACTTCAATAATTAGGGAAAATCTTGGACTGTATGGCCTATATATCATTTCGGTGTTTGATGATTCTAGTGTAAAATCCTGTCTTTCCAGAATACCAAAAAGAAAGCTATTACAAATTATAAGGCCTCCTCTTCTACCTGATATTTCTTCAATAAGCCAAGATTTTTATGTAGAACTAAAAAATTCGTTAGGCTTATTAACACCTAAATTGGAAAGATATAAGAAGTTTATTCTTGTCTTTCCGTCGGACAAGAAGCTCCCTAAGGACATTAAAATAGCATTCATAGAGTTTTGTAATGATAACTGTATCAAATATGATGTTGTAGAAAAAATTAGCAGAAAGTTAATACAGTCAGGCAGGGCTTTCGGAGTAATTGAAGACAGTGATTTGCTTTCTTTGATACAATATAGTGAGGAGGCAGGTTATCAACTAGGTGATGAAATAGGAGTGATTTCTTACAATGAGACCCCAATGAAAAAAATTATTAGAAACGGAATTACCGTTCTCAGTGCTGATTTTTTTCATATCGGCCGGGCCGTTTCTAAATTTATTTGTAACCCAAAGCATACCATCCAAGTGTTTTCTCCAAGTTTAATTATGAGAACTTCCATTTGAACCATACATATATCAACAATCTATGAAGAACCTGAGTGTGGCAAGGAGAACGAATTTTAGATGGGTGATTGTTGTCTTATTGTTTTTTGCAACTACTATAAATTACTTCGATCGCTTTTTGATGGGGGTATTAGCCCCCTATATAGAAACTGAAATTGGATGGAGTGAATTGGAATATGGCTACATTATAGCTTCTTTTCAGTTCGCATATGCAGTAGGCACTTTATTGGCTGGTTATTTAATAGATCGCATGGGAACTCGTTGGGGGTTTTCTATTGCAATTGTTCTATGGAGTGTTGCAAGCGCGTCACATGCTTTGGCAAAATCTTGGTTTGGCTTTGCACTTGCAAGAATCGGATTGGGGTTAACCGAGGCAGGTAATTTTCCTGCCGCCGTAAAAACTATAGCCGAATGGTTTCCTAAAAAAGAACGAGCACTGGCAACAGGATTGTTTAACGGTGGTTCAAATGTAGGTGCCATAATGGCCCCAATATTAATTCCCCTTATTATAGCGTCATTAGGTTCTTGGCGTTGGGTGTTCATTCTCTCAGGCATTCTAGGATTTATTTGGATAATATTTTGGCTGATTTTTTATAGGAAGCCTCAGCAAAGCTCATTCCCGAATAAGGCTGAAATAGACTATATCGAGGATGGAGTTGTGGAAGACCAACAGGCTAATGTAACCTGGATAAAGCTCCTATCCCATCGACAAACATGGGCAATTGCCTTGGGAAAACTTTTTGCTGATCCTATCTGGTATTTTTACCTTTTCTGGGGAGCCAAATTTCTCAATGCCAAATTTGGCATTGACCTAAAAGAACTTGCTATGCCACTGGTAACTATTTATGTGGTTGCGGATTTAGGAGGCATCATCGGTGGAGCGGTCTCATCAGGCTTTATAAAAGGCGGTCGGTCGGTGAATTTTTCACGAAAGGTGACCATGCTGTGTTCAGCTCTTTTGGTTTTGCCGGTGATGACGGTTCCTTACTACTCCTCGATTTACCTCTGTGTTGGTTTTCTTTCCTTGGCCGCTGCTGCGCATAATTCTTGGTCAGCAAATATTTTTACCATGGTGTCAGACCTTTTCCCCAAAAACGTGGTGGCTACAGTAACAGGCTTTGCCACAGCGGTGAGTACTGTTGGAGGTATGCTATTTGCACTACTGATCGGTTATGTACTTAACGAATCTGAATTGGA
>QIMC01000153.1 GCA_003232185.1 Flammeovirgaceae bacterium
GAAAAACTCGGATACACCTCGGTATGGTGCCATTTAACCGGTTTTGAAGGAGGGTTTTCAAAAGTATCCAAAATGAATTCGTACATTTCCGCTAATCCGCAGGTAGTATGTTCGGCTTCGAATATTTTATACTCATAATTATCCATTACCTGGTTCCAGATTTTGTTGAGGTCCTGATGATAGCCTCTGATGAAATCCTTATCTCCGTAGTGTAATCGGACCTTTAACCCCTGGTAGTTTTTATACATATCAATATGCCTGTACTCCACAGGGTAGTTTTTCGGACCTACAAAAAACTCTGTGGAGCCACAAAAATTGCCGGCAGCAGAAACAAGGTGGGGGTATTTCCCGGCAATCCAAAAGGTCATAAAGCCACCCATGGATAGCCCGGAAATGGCTCGGTGGTTTCTGTCTGCAATTGTTCGGTATGTTTCATCAATATGATTGACCAATTCAGGAAAATAGAGGGGAAATTGACGATTGGTCTCCACCGGACTGACATTGTAAGGACGCAGATAGTACGATTCCTGCGGACTGCGATTATACCCATCAGGTTTCACCACAATTACCTGGTGGGACAATACAAAGTTTTCAATATTATCTCCACCATTATCCGTTCCTTGGTCAACACCCATGGCTTTGGGGTTGGTTTCGCCAAAATATCTCTGAGACCACCCATGATAATAATAGATCACCGGATAGTTTTTTTCAGGCTGGTCAAAGTAATTCGGTGGAAGAAAAATCCGGTAGTTTCGTATCTCTCCAAATACATTACTGTAATGTCTGGCATCAATGATGGTTACCTTACCGGCAACACTGTCGAAAGTGAAGAATAAAAGGAATACCAAATTCAGAATAGCAAATTTCATTGTTTTTGGGGTTTCTTAATTTCCCATTGACTTCTATCATGATGCGGGTTGGTCACCAGGATATGGTCTCATAACTAGCTCTATTGCTTTGCGAGCCGGTCTACAGGTATTTCTTTGGTGATAACATCCATCACGAAATCAATATTTTTTTGATTATCAGCTTGTACAGTAATATGGAATCGATCACTGACACCAGCATAGGCTTCTGCTGAATGATCTTTTTTTCGCAATACCGTCCAGCCCTTTACTTCATCTGAGTAGTCAAAACCCTTTATATGTTCATTGGTGTTATCAATTTCAAATCCGGATGCATAAGCGGCCATAATGGTAGTATACATAGCAAAAGCCGTGTTGTAATCCACAATGTTAATGTCTACTTTATCCCCATCCGCATTGAGATACTCTTGGCCTACATTTGAATAGGATCCAAATCCAGGAGTTGTGGTAGTCCCTCCTTCCATATCGCCATGTTTTTCATAACCGGCAAAAGATTCAGGTAAGTATTCAGCCAATTGCTCATAGTGAATAGCTATGGTATCTCCTCGTTTCTTTCTTTCCTCCATTCGGTTATTGGCATCCTCCATGGATTCTTGAATGTTTTCAGCGTTTTTGGCTAAGTTCTTAACCAGATTGACAGCATTTTTTGCTTCATTATATTTTTCGCAAGAGCAAGAGGCAACAAAAAAAAGTAATGAAAAAAAGGTGGTTAATTGAATAACTATTCTCATGATTATAGTTGTTGAGGTTTATACCCAATATAACATATTATAGCGGAATTTTGAGCAATACTTATTCAGGTTCGTATGGATGGTTATCACCGTTGCCATTATCGATTTTTCTCCCCCTAATCACCAAGTTGCCATCTCCATCAAGGTAAGAATCTTCCTTGAGCCACTAACCATCTGGCCATTTTCATTACCAAATATAACGTCTAATTCAGGAACCTCTTTTTTTTGAGAATTTCAACTAGGTTTTAAACATCCTCTGTAGTCCGTTGATGACTACAGACTTTCAATAAAAAATGCGCCACCAATTGGTTGTTGTTTTATTATTATTTTAATTGGATAATAATAAAGATTAAAAGCCATGAACAATAAAATTGCCTTAACGACTTTTTGCGTAATTCTTTCCTGCCATTCTTTTTTTGCTCAGGAATTAGAAAATATTGACCTAAAGCGCATGGAAATCGAAGGAAAAGTAACCTCACTAAGAGAATCAAAACACAAGCCTTTAGAGGAAGGTGATGCCTGGGAATCAAATCCTTATCGATCGGAAATTATCTCATTTAATATGAAGGGATATATAGATGAAATTGAACGACTGGAAAGTGGTGAACTAGCTGGGAAAATGGATTATACCTACAAAAAAAACCAGTTAATAGGAATTACAGGATATACCCCGGATGGCTCCGTATTCGGAAATCTAATAGTCCAGAATTATGACAAAATGGGAAATGTAATTGAAAGTTATAGGGAAATGATCGATGGTGAGGAAAAAACCATCAGAGATAGAAAAACCTGGGAGTATGATAAGAAGGGTAGAAAAATTAAGCATACTCGGTATCGGGAGGGTGATCCCTTGATTATTTATCAATACGAGCATGATCAAGAGGGTAATATGACTAAAGAAATTGCAATGTTACCCGATGGGACTATTGATTCCGAAACAGTAAATGTCTATGAAGCGGGAAATCATATAGAGCAAAATGGCTATTTCAACGGTAAACTCAATTATAAGTGGCTATATAAATATGATGAAAAGGGTAATCGGATTGAATTTGGTCATACGGGAGCAGACGGAGTGGTCTACAAGAAAACTGTTTATACTTATGATGAAAACGGAAATAAGATTCAAGAACTAGAATACCGCGATGGGGTTGGCGGCACTAAAACAACCTTTGAATACGACGATCATAGAAACCTCATAAGGGAAGTACAACTTACCGGTTCGGGAGAAGTGATACAAACCATTTCCTATGACTATACTTACGATGACACAGGCAACTGGGTAAAAAAAATCAGATTGCTCGATGGCGAAGGAATGCAGAAGATAGAGCGATCTTATGAATATGATTAGCACTAACAGTACAGAAAGTAATACTATCTATTCATATTTTCATTCATAAAAACAAAAAAAGATACACAAGATAAAGCCACTTGTTATTGAAATAAGTCCGAGAATATTTTTTTCCTGGAAACTTGCAGATATTATGTACCAGCACCCCAGGCAAATTGCCATAAGAAGCTGATGAATTTGTAATGAATCTGTCATTTATTGCAAAATTTTTCGATATTCCCACCTGTTATTGAACCTGAACTAATAAAATCCAATACAAAATGAAAAGAAGATTGCTTTTGTTGTTAATCTTCATGCTGTCGGAGATACCATTGCTCTTTGGTGATGACGGGGTGGAGTTAGACAGTGGGGCTACTGCCTGGATGCTAACTTCAACCGCTTTAGTGTTGCTGATGATCCCGGGATTAGCCATGTTTTATGGCGGCTTGGTCCGCACTAAAAATGTGTTAGGCACTATGATGCATAGTTATACCGCCATGGGTATAATGAGTGTCCTCTGGGTTGTCTGCGGATATTCCATGTGTTTTGGCAGCAACATATTGGGCGGGTGGATTGGTTGGAACCCCGACTATGTCTTATTATCCGGGATCGACACCACCATTATGAGCGGGGGTGTGCCGGAATACGTATTCAGCATGTTCCAAGGTAAATTTGCCATTATCACCCCTGCTCTTATCGCCGGAGCTTTTGCGGAACGCATCAAATTTACAGGGTACTGTGTTTTTATAGCCCTGTGGGGTTTGTTGGTATACAATCCTTTGTGCCACTGGGTTTGGGCGGAAGATGGATTTCTTTATAATCTGGGATCAAACGGGGCCATTGACTTTGCCGGGGGTACGGTAGTCCATATATCCGCTGGAGTAAGCGGTCTGGTGGCAGCTATATATTTGGGAGCAAGAAGAGGATACCCGTCAGATGATATGTCACCCAGTAATCTGGTAATGACCATGATAGGTGCCGGTTTACTTTGGGTCGGTTGGTTCGGATTTAATGCCGGAAGCAGTATTACCAGTGGGTTAAGTACAGCCCAGGCCTTGACCGCAACCCAGGTAGCCGCCGCCGCAGGAGCATTGAGTTGGATGGTGATAGAAGGGATTCACCAGGGAAAAGCCACCGCATTGGGATTCGTTAGCGGAATTTTGGCAGGTTTGGTAGCCATTACTCCGGCTGCGGGCGTGGTTCAGCCGGCAGGAGCCCTGGTATTGGGAGTAGCCGCTTCACTGATATGTTATTGTGCCATAATCCTAAAGAACAAGTTGGGTTATGACGACTCTTTGGATGTTTTTGGGATCCATGGGGTAGGGGGTATCGTAGGTGCTATCTTATTGACCTTTTTTATCCGCGACAGCTGGATGGAAGAAGCTGCTGCAGCTGCAGGAGGCGGCTGGAGTGTGATGGAACAATTGGGTGTTCAAATAATTGCCGTTCTGATAGCCATTTTTTATGCGGCAATCATGACTTTGATCTTACTATGGATCTTAAACAAAACCATGGGATTAAGACCCACTCCGCAAAATGAAATGAAGGGTCTGGATAATGCTTACCATGGTGAAAGGGGATACGGCATGCTTAACCCTAACTAAAGTAGTATGAAACTGATAACAGCAATTATACGGGAAAGTCAGCTTGACCAGGTGCGCGAGGCTTTGATACATGTTGATATTACCAGAATTACCGTGAGCAGAGTCTCTGGTCATGGTCAGCAAATACGGGAGGAAATTTATCGCGGCAGACGGATTGTGCCTAATTTAACGCCAAAGATGCGACTTGAGATAGCCGTTAATGATGAATTTGTGGATATCACCTGCCAAACCATAATTGAAGCGGCAAAAACCAATGGAGGGACCCTGGGAGACGGCAAGATCTTTATAACCCAATTGGAAGATTGTATACGCATCAGAACGCAGGAACGGGGCGGTAAGGCAATTTAAGGTTTTTCAGTCCTCAATTCATAAGTTAGAAAATCACGAATTGAGGACTGAAATTGTGATTTGAGGAACATTGGATTAATCCTTCTTACCAGTGTGTAATAACTAGGTGGCCTTAAAATCTTTAGTTGCTTCGAATTGAAGAACGAATTTTTCATCAACTTCAAAAAGAATAAAAATCTAACGCCTAATCTTCAGACCAAGCAGCATCCCAACAAGTAACAGTACTATGGCAATTGCAATAGCCGAATAGCAGTATAAATATTAACTGTTTTTGAGCGCTCAATAGGATTGGGATTTTGAATTACAAAATACAAAAAATACCACCAAACCGCATGATTTTGTAAACCCTGAACGGCCGCTTTGGGACAAGACTGTGTGAAAATCGCAGGAATATAACGAGTTCACAGCTCATAGCTATATCGGTGTTGCAAATCCATGTCATATAAAAACATTTAGTAGATTTCCATCAGTATTATTATTAGCTTCAAACTTTCATCTTATCAGTGAGTGACATTACTCAGGATCGTTTTTCAGTTTTACCATTGAGCGATTATAGTTTTTATTCAAATACCCTCAAACGGTTCTTAAAGTAAGTATTAATGGAAATAGGCATTGATTTAGTACTAATATATATCTATCCGATCTTTGTCATATTGATGATTCTTGAATATGTCCTTGCACGACACTTGTTTGATCTCAAAGAATCTTTTTCTGGATTCGCTATTGCCATTGTAGCTTCGGCTATAGCATTTTTTTCTAAGGCGTTTGCTTTGGGCGTTTTTATATTTGTGTTTGATTTTTTTAAAGAAGCACGTTTGGATTATTTTGGATATGAATCTATTGGATGGGCATGGTTCGTTTGGATTTTTGCCATTATTGCGGATGATTTCAATTTTTATTGGCACCATCGTTTTAGTCATTCCATCAGACTGCTATGGGCAGCTCATGTGCCTCACCATTCGGCAAAGTCCTTTAACCTTTCTATTGGTATTCGCAATGGATGGTTTGTTACACTTTATAAGCCTATTTTCTGGTTGTGGTTGCCTATTGTCGGCTTTGAGCCCATCATGATCGCAACATGTTTAGTTATAAATGGAATTTATCAATTTTTCTTGCACACTCAATTAATACCATCCCTCGGTTGGTTTGGAAAAATATTTAATACCCCTTATGTACATCAAATTCATCATTCTAGCAACGTTGAATATCTTGATAAAAACCATGGTGGTATATTAATAATTTGGGACAAACTATTTGGCACCTTTCAGTGCAATATTTCTAATGTAAAACCAAAGTATGGTATTCTAAAAGACCCCAAGACTTTTAACCCTATATTGTTAAATACACATGAATTTTCGAGTATTTGGAAAGATGTTCAAAAAACATCTTCCTGGAAGGATAAATTTAAATATATATTTTTTCCACCTGGTTGGAGTCATGATAAATCTTCCAAAACGACAACGGAGCTACAACAAGCGCTTGTAGATAACTCTTTGATACCCAAGTTGGATATTGAAAGCACCGATTCTCATTGATGTTTCCACCCATAAAATAGACTCC
>QIMC01000214.1 GCA_003232185.1 Flammeovirgaceae bacterium
CACAGGTATCCTCTTCTGGTACGTGGTGCCAGACAGGTTGGAAAATCATATTCCATTAAACAGTTCGGGGAAAATGAATTTGATAATGTAGTGGAAGTGAATTTTGAACAGAAGCCTCAATATAAATCCTGTTTCGATGCCCTGGAGCCAAAAAAAATAATAGAAACCCTCTCAGTCCTTTCTAAATCAGATATTACCCCTGGAAAAACATTGCTGTTTTTAGATGAAATACAAGAATGTCCGGAAGCCATTACCGCCTTGCGATATTTTTATGAGCAGATGCCCGGGCTGCATGTGATTGGCGCAGGCTCATTATTGGAATTTGTAATGTCTCAAGAAGATTTCAGGATGCCTGTAGGCAGGGTGCAATACCTTTATATGAAGCCCCTCTCGTTTTTAGAATTTCTTGATGCTGTTGGGGAATCCCGAACCAGAAAAGTCATTGAAACATCTTCCTGGGATAAATTGCCTGCTCCTGCTATCCACCAACATCTGCTTTCCCTTATAAAAAAGTACGCTGTTATTGGCGGAATGCCTGCAGTTGTATCAGAATATACATCCTCATCAAATCTGGATAGATGTTTTCAAATCCAAACCATAATAATTCAAACTTACCGTGACGATTTCGGGAAATACGCGAGTAAAGTGAAACATAAATATCTTGAAAAGGTCTTCTTTGCAGTCCCTAAAATGATTGGAAGAAAATTCAAATACGCTCATGTTGATCACAACATGCAATCTCGTGATTTAAAAGAAGCATTAGAACTCCTGGAAAAAGCAGGAGTGGTTTATCGGATAAAGCAGACAAGTGGCGGAGGTTTGCCTCTTGAAGCCAATGCCAAAGAGAAACATTTTAAAACAACTTTTCTGGATATAGGTTTAATGCAAAATATTTGTGGTTTAAGTAGTGAACTACTCTTATCTCCAGATGAAAAATTTATTAAAGTAAATGAAGGTGCTATTGCCGAACAGTTTACGGCCCAGGAGTTATTGGCATATGGTAATTATTACCAGATCCCTTCATTATATTACTGGGCCAGGGAAGCGAGAAGCAGTAATGCGGAAATCGACTACCTCATTCCTTGTGGCTCATCTGCCTTGCCAATTGAAGTGAAAGCAGGGAAAACCGGTACGCTGCGAAGCATGCATATCTTTCTTGAAAAATACAGTCTGCCGGCTGGAATTAGAATATCACAGCTCTATTTTAATAATACTTTACCTATTATTTCTGTACCATTCTATGCGATAAAAAAGATAGCACACCTGATGAAATCCTTATGAAAAAATAATGATGAATATGACTCCCAAAAAAATATATAACCTCGCTTAATTACAAGCACGGTCATCATCAAGAGCACATGATATCAGGAGATTTGCTTAAAACTTATTACCATCTCTCGATATCAGATAAAGATATTTGACTTGCTTTAATTCGCTATACTTAAGGTAAAAAGCAATATTCTTGAACCCACGTTGGCGGAATTCTAAAATCAATGAAGATACTTGCATCCTTGTCTGTTTTCGTTCTAATTCCATTTGTCATGATCTTTGGATTGTATCACAATACGATGACTTATACGAAAAACTCACCTTCATTCATCTTATACCAAAGTGGCCATAAACTGCATTTTAGTCCAAAATCTGGATTATTAGAATACACAAATAACATTGGATATTCTGAATTATTGTCCGATTCTATATTTAACCATGCAAGTTTTAAGATACTGACCCAAAATGATAGTAGTTTGAGTATAGACTATACTGATCATGGATTAACGTTTAAACTTCTTTTCAAAAAGGATCTTGAGATAGAAGTAAAGTTCAAAAGTTCGAGGCCCCAAACCTTGTATTGGCCCAAAGTTTCTATATCAAAAGCAAACCATTTTTTTATCTGGCCAAGGAATGGAGGCTATTACATTCCTTTTTCTGATTCC
Source organism: Flammeovirgaceae bacterium (assembly GCA_003232185.1). Taxonomy (GTDB): domain Bacteria; phylum Bacteroidota; class Bacteroidia; order Cytophagales; family Cyclobacteriaceae; genus SZUA-3. The sequence goes on from QIMC01000214.1 coordinate 1,935, forward strand.
CTGTTCGCCAAAAAATTTGATGGAGCAAATGTTAGCGCCACTTATCTATCCTTGCCCTTTTGGGCCGTGGAGAAAGTTTCAACAACAAATATGTACGAAATGGTGAGCCCTTTTCACAATACAATCTCGTTTGAAGATCAAGATAGTACGATGAATTTGACAGTTATGCACCACTATACTCCTAATGCGGTGCTAGAGGAACCTTATATTATCAAAATCATACATTTGAGTAATCACTCTCCAATTACACCAGCCTTGCATTTCCGAGAAAAACTTGAGAAAAACAATGATATAGTCTCATTCAATCAAAAAATCGAATCAGTACCCCTAACAAAAAGAATGATTGGAGCTCCTTGGGCCAAATTAATTTCTGGTCAGTTTATTTCAAAATACGATGTATTAGAAGGGAAAGTTATTCCCTTGGCAAAGGCAATAATTAAAAATGTACATAGCAAAAAGGGTTTTGTGGCAGCGCAGTGGGATAAACTCGAACCGGATCAAAGGGAACTTATGAAACAAGTTTCTCATTCAGAAGGGCTTAGTAACTACCAACAAAAAGCTTTTATCCGAATACTGGGGTCATTGCTCAAAGAAGACGGTGTGAATGAGGAGTTTACAAAAGATAGAAGGAAAAATGCTGAACTATTGTATGCTGATTATCCTGAGTATCTACTTCCTCCATGTTTATTCCTGCGATTCCGGACACCTAATCCTGGTTTAACCGGACACTCAGTCTCGACTTAAGCGGACACCTTGTCCTGCTGATTCCGGACACTCTGTCCTGCGCAAAGCGGACAGTTCTTTCATCTCTCTTTTTCGCATAAATAACTCTTCTAAATTAATCGTTTTTATATGTCTTTCTCATTGATACTTCAGCTTTAAATTCTATTCGATGGGAGCTATGTACCAGCCTATCGAGGAACGCATCGGCAACAGTATCCTCCCGAATGAACTCATGCCATTGGTTTACAGGTAATTGGGATGTTATTATGGTTGATTTTCTTCCATGTCTGTCCTCAATTATTTCCAGGAGCATCAATTTTTGATTGCCGTCCAGGGGTTTGAGTCCAAAATCGTCCAGGATCAACAGATCCATTTTCTCGATCTTGTTGATTTCTTTAAAATAGCTTCCATCAGCCTTCGCTATCTTTAATACATCAAACAGCTTGATGCAGTTTTTGTATAGTACTTTGTATCCATGCTGACACCCCAAATGGCCCAGGGCCGAGGCTACCCAACTTTTTCCTGAACCAGTAGAACCGGTGACAATAATATTTTGATTTTTGGTAATCCAGTCACATGAAGAAAGCCTCAATAGCTGATTTTTGTCGAGATTTCTTTTAGCAGAAAAATCGATCTCCTCAAAACTTGCCCGATACCGGAACCGGGCGTTTGTTATCAGCCTCTGCAGTCTTCGGTTATACCTGTCATCCCATTCGGCCTGCACCAGGTGGGCGATTACTTCATCGGTAGTAAATTCCCTGTTAAGGTTGGTTTCGGTCATCTCCCGATAGGCCCTGACAAAACCGGTAAAGCGCATTTCTTCGAGTTTTTGCATTGTTACTGTGTAATTCATAAGATCTTCTTTTTTATTTGGATTAATGATTATCTGATTATTTGTAATTTTCTTTCCCCCTTATATTTTCATGAAAGGGTAGTTTCATATCGCCAGGATCTTCATCTTCTATTTTATAGGTTTTGTTTTTCAATGAGTTGGCTATGAATCGATAGGATATGCTATTAATCTCAATGGCATTTTTGCACACTATTTGCATGGCCCCCTCATTGTATTTCTTTCCCAGGTTCAACACCCCCAGGCATGCCTTAAAAGCTTGCTGTGGATGTGCTCTTTGATCAAGCATTAACTGTATAAACTCCTTCACCGAGCCTCCTTTTTTTTCAGCCCAGGAAAGTAATCTATGAGGATTCCACCCATCGACTAGCTGATGATCCTGCGCCATGTGCTGCTTTATTGTTGTATACCAATAGGGTCTGCGATCCCTTTGATGGATGGCAATGCGCACATTGTCTTTAAAAATTTCAACCACTCTGCTGGTATAGATGGTCTTGACCTTTATGCCGGTATATTGGTAGGGAACACTGTAGTAATGCTTATCGGATTTCAGATAAACATGATGATTGAACTCGACCTTGGAGACCTGGTACCGTTTTAATTCATATCTATCTACCGGCAATGGTAGCAACTCGCTCTTTTCAATCTCATTAAACAATTGCCTGCGGGTGGTATCCCTTTTCTGAAAAGGAGTGTCATTGTGTTTTTCCAGCAGTTCCCATGCTGCCTGGTTCAACTCTCTAAGTGAATGAAAGGTCATATTTCTTAATGGAGCAAAAATCCTTTGATATGACAGGTTTACACCAATCTCAGCTAATGATTTGTCCTTTGGTTTGGCTGAGCGTGCAGGCAGTACTACTGTGCCATAGTGCCGTGCCAGATCATTATAAGTCTCATTGATCAGAGGCTCGTAATTGCAGGCTTTGGTGACAGCAGATTTTAAATTATCCGGAGTGATGCCTCTGGTAACGCCACCACAATATATAAACGAGTTCTCATTGACCCATATCCAGTCCTCCAGCCTCTGAGTGCGCACAAACTCTATATACATTAACTGGCTTGCGCCCAGAACAGATACAAAACTCTCAACTTCTTCGATCTCACCGGTATCCGGATCCACTATGTGCATCTTTTTACCTGTAAAATCCATGTACGTAATATCTCCGGCTTTATGCTCCATGTGCATATCGGGATCCTGCTTGCCCTCCCACATCCTGTAATGATGACAGAATCTTGAATAACTAAATCCTTCATCCTGCCCTCGCCGGTATTCCTCCCATAACAAGTACAAAGTCACCCCGGTACGTTTCAACTCCTTGGAGATATATTCAAAATCCTTGGAGAACTCTTCATACATCGGATTGGATGAAGAGTTGCTTTTCTCAAATAGTTCTATGACCTGCGTGTCACTCATTCTTGTAATTTGCGGGTACGACAAACCTGTTCGCTTGAACTCGGCGATGTATTCACCAACCGTAGTTTTGCTTACCCCCAGGGCTGTGGCTGCATCTCTGAGGCTGTAATTGAGCTCCAGGTAAAGGCGTAATATCTCTCTGACTTTTTCCACGTATATTCTTCTTTTTGGCATTTTGAGTTCCTCCTGTTGATTTATTTGGTTAGAATTAAACCAGCAGAAGTACTAATATTCAGTGAAAAAATGTGATGAAAAATGAACCGCTCTTACTTCCCGGAAAAGTGTCCGGAATCAGCAAGAATCGCTGTCCGGAATCAGCAGGAATCAGTGTCCGCTTTACGCAAGAACCACTGTCCGGAATGGCCAGGAATCAGTGTCCGGAATGATCAAGAATATTCACTCCAAAACAATGGGGAGTCGGTGTCTCAATTCGGATGATTGATGCCTTGAAAGATGCTGGTATTGATAGGATGATTTTGCAAGCAACAGGGCACCAAATCGCCTCTGATCGGAAAGAAGTAGCTAAATATGCTTTCGAGCAGGGCTATCTATTCGGAATCTACGATTCGTACCATTCAATCCATGATCCTTCTACCTATGGAACAGATGAATCATGGGAAACGGCACAAATGCTCGAAGTCTCATTTGATTCAGTCAGAACGAAGCGGGAGAATGGATCATATTATCCTGGATTTAAATCCAAGGGTGGTATTGCTAACACAAGAGCGATTCGTAGTTATTATGAAAAACGTATCAACACCAATTTTGAGGACGTGCCTTATTCTTATTATTTTATTGATGTTGATGCCTTTGGAGGGTATTACGATGACTATTCACAAATTCACTTATTAACTCAGCAGGAAGATGCAGCTCAACGAATAGATCGGTTAAAATGGTTAAGAGTTCAAAAACAGGTGCCAGTCGGGTCAGAAAAAGGTATCTATTTATTTTCAAATGTATTGGATATTAATGAAGGTGTGGCCTTACCAATTTTTGGTTTTGGCGATAAGGATATGAGGACGGATAAAAGTTCTCAATATTATAGAGGACGTTATTGGCCTCCTGAGATGTTAGAAATTTCATTTAAAGAGATACCTCTTAAGGAAAAATACCAACATTTGAACTTTGATCCTCGATTTAAGATACCCTTGTGGGAAACAGTTTATCATGATTGCCTCATTTCTACGGCACACCCAAGTTCTCCGAGTTTGAAATACTCCAATGTGAAGACAGACGTAGCCCTAACCGAAATGTTTTATCAATATCCACCCATTTATAATTTGAACCTCGATTTTTTTCAGAATAACAAAGATCGTATTGTACATCATTATATGTTTTATAGTCAAACCCATCCCAAAACAGTTAAATTCCCTGTCACAGAATTTGAATTTTTGACCGAGGATCGACTGGTGCAACACATTCAATTTGGAGATATCCAGCTAGTCGCAAACTATGGTTCAATTTCGTATCAATTTAAAGAATATGAGATATTAGGTAAATCGATATT
>QIMC01000335.1 GCA_003232185.1 Flammeovirgaceae bacterium
GGATCTTGATCTTTACCGCCAACGTATGCCTGAACCAATCCTTGTGCAATAAGAAAATCCTGTCGAACCCGTAAAGAGCCCAGGCTTACATGTCCCTTAATGATTTCTCCCGTCCTGGGATCGATCACGGTCATACCATAAGACCAACCCCTGGTGGATCGGTGCACCCACTGTATTACATTGTAGCGAACATCTAATGGATCAGCGTCTATCGGTAATACCTTGACTTCAAAGGCATTCTTGTATCCAGCAGCTTCAAAGGCCTGATTCCACCAACTGGCTCCTTCAATCAATGCGGATTTAATCGGCTCAGGAGCTCCTGGATCCAGGTAATAGACAATCGGTTCCACCACTTCACTTATCGTTGCCGATGGGTTCTTTTTCTCCAATCTATGCCGCTGTATATAGTGTTTCACTATGGGTTGGTCAATAGGTGTAGCATAGTCATGGAAGCTGATGCCACTGTATCCACTCCTTGGATCCAACTTGCGCATTTGATAACCATCATCGGGTAGCGCCACAAAGCTATGATGCTGGCGAACTGTGATGGCTTGCCCGGATGGTACCACCGATGCCACCCAGTCACCGTAATCTTCATTTGGCTTGAGCCCAAAAGTCAATGTCGCCTCAAACTCGGTGTTGTTAGGAAAACTTTTAGTACGTTCCAGGTACATGGCACTGCGGTCAGGGTCTAATAGGTACTGACCTTGCTTGGATTTATAAAGACTATGTGCCAAACTATGTGCTGCCCTCAGTGGATTGCCATGCGCATCTCCCAGGAAAAGATTGGTTACATCCACCAGGATCCGACCATTTTCTTCTGCGGCTACCTTGAACCCGGCAATAATTGATTGTGCAAATGCTTGTTCAACTGCTATGCGTTCCGCTGGATTGTTGCTGATTGCCCGATACTTATAATTAACATGTACCAGCATGATCTTAGGGCCGCTTCGTGTAAATTTAACCACTTTTTGCCCACCAAGTTGTCCGCGATCAAGCCCAATATCATTGGAACCAATTCCTGCTGCCAATGAACTTACATATAAGAATTCCTCACCAAGTTGTTTTATTTCCAACCATATCTTGCCAGTCTTGACATCCCAATAAAAATTAAAAAAACCTTCATGCTTTTGCATGCCTCTGGTAAAGCTATCAATATCTAGAATCGCTAATTTATCTTGGCTTTGTGCAGCGGTCCCGGTAGTTGCCAAACTCAGAATCAAGAGAGAGCAAATGTATTTCATGGATGTCGGAAGATTAATTTGGAATTGAAAATACTAAAAGTTTAGTAGTCAAATAAACTTGGGTTGGGATTTTCCAACTCCAAAAGCCATTTCTTTCTGGTTAAACCTCCTGCATACCCGGTTAAACTGCCATCTTTACCAATCACACGATGACAAGGAATGATAATGGCAATTCTATTCCTGCCATTGGCTGAAGCCACTGCTCGTACTGATTTGGGTCTGTTAATTGAGATCGCTTGTTGCGCATAAGTACGGGTTTCTCCATAGGGAATATCCTGCAAGGCACTCCAAACATTATTTTGAAATTTAGTTCCCGGTGTGAATAATTTTAGGTTAAATTTTTTTCTTTGACCCTGAAAATAATCTTTTATCTGCTCTTGAAGTTGATCCAGGTGGGCATTTGATCCAGGCAATAACACCGCATTTAAAGCACGGCATAACTTCTTAATATAGTTTTCCAAACCTGTTCGATCCGAAAACTCCAATAAGCACACACCTTGATTTGTGGCACAGGCAAACATAGGCCCTATAGGAGTAGTGATTATAATCATATTCATAACATCCTGGTTTCTGGCTTTTGAAATCCCCCTGTATCCCCCTTTGAAATAAGTGGGACTTGATTAAGTGATAAGCATCAAAATATGCTTAACCGTACCAGTAAGAGAGCATTATAGGCCGTGTTAAAATTGAGTTCACATAGTACAAACATACTTAAGACCCACGGTTAAGTTCCCCTTATTTCAAAGGGGGATATAGGGGGATTTCTGGTCAACCCAACAGGTCAAACGACTTCCTCATAGATTGATAAGTGGCCTTTAAGGCATCGTGGTCATCCATGTCCCGGAGTGGCTGATTAAATGGTTCTGCCCTTATTGGACCATCATACCCTATGGTTACCAGTGCTTCAAGAAACCCCTTTAAATCAATTACTCCGGTGGCTGATGGAAGTTCTCGTTTTCCATCTATTTGATCATCCGCGGTGAATCCTGACCTGGCATCATTTAAGTCAACCGCCACGATTTCTTTGTTAGTAAGTGTAAGCAAATCTTCGGTAGTTTCTCCCGCGCAAAACCAATGAAAACTATCCAGTACCAACCCCAGGTTGGAGCGGTCAATCTCAGCAATCAATTCTTTGGTCTCCGCCATGGTCCTGATAAATGAGTATTTGCCTAGTGCCTGCAAGGTTCTGGGACCGACATACTCTAAGCCCAAGCGAACTCCTTCATCACCAAGTATGGTGGCTACTTCTCGTAAACGGATGACATGCTGTTTGAAATTTTGCCTGTAGGTTAGATTATGGTCAAATGACAATATCCAGGTATTCATCCGATCGGCACCGGCCTTTTTCATGGCCCTGGCAAAACCCCGCAATGGTTTGACTCCTTCCTTGAATTTGCTTTGATCCTTTCTGAAATCCACAGGAAGACTCGCTGACCCCCACTTTATGTGTTTGGACTTCATTTCTTTAACAAAACTTTTGATCGTTCCTTCAGGCATTTCACCCAAACCCGAGGCATCCACAGAAATAGACTCATAGCCATGTTTTACCGCCATATCAAGTAGTTCCTGCTGATTTGCTTGCACGCCAATGTTGCCTGCATTTAAACAAAGGGTGAATTTCCTGAACCCTGATTGGTTACCCATTCCCATTGAGGGTAATGGCAAGATAGCAGCTACTGATACTGCTGTACCGGTTCGTATGAAGTGTCTTCGTGAGATCATAAATGTTCAATTTTCTATATAAGCTTGAATTCTTGTGGTACAGCAGTTGAGCAATTAGCTGTGGTTTACACCGCTATTTTTTATAACCCGGGCCCTTTACAAACCTGCCTGGTGTTGCTCCAGTATGAGTACTGTGTTGAATTACCTGTTGCCCATTTACCCAAACGTGAATCATTCCTGTGGCATACTGATGGGGTTCCTCAAATGTTGCAAGGTCATTGACGTCTTCAGGGTCAAATACCACAACATCAGCAAAATAGCCAGCTTCCAGCTTCCCCCTTTTGGTCAGTTTTAGGTTCTCCGCCGGCAATGAGGTCAGCTTCCTAATGGCTTCTTCCAGTGTGATCACTGCTTCATCTCGGGCATATTTCCCGATAACCCGCGCAAAAGAACCATAAGCCCTGGGGTGGGTACTTTGTTTAATAAAAACCCCCTCATTGGTAAAACTCCCAGCATCTGAGCAAAAACTCACCCAAGGTAATGCCACTTTCTTTTTAATATTATCATCTGACATAGAAAAATAAACTACCTGAATGCGGCTATCATCTTCTACTATTAAATCTATCATGGTTTCAGCAGCAGTTTTGCCCATTTCTGTTGCCACTTCATTCAATCTTTTTCCGATGTATTTTCTAAGATTCTCATTTTTGAAACCCACCAGCAGGATTCGTTCCGGACTGTGCTCGAATTGAATGTCCGAAAGGATCTGACTACTTAATGATGGTTCCTTCAGGCGGTCGATGGTAGCCCTTACCCCACCCGCTCTGACCCATTTGGGTAATTGAACATGTAATCCAGTGGAGCTGGCAGGATAGGTATAAATATCAGCGGTTACCGGCAAGCCCGCTGCTCTTGCACTATCAATTTTTGCAATAGCCAGGTCCAGCAATCCCCAATTGTCCACTCCGGATGCCTTCAGATGATAGATTTCCGAGGAGATATTTGCCTGCTTACATATAGTGATCAATTCGTTTATCGCCTCAAGCAGACCCGATCCTTCATTCCTTATATGACTGATATACATGCCTCCATAATCAGCTGCTACCTTGCTCAATTCGATCAATTCCTGGGTATCTGCACTTCCACTGGGCGCATACAACAAGGAAGAACTAATACCCACTGCTCCTTCTTCCATTGCTTGCTTTACCAATTCCTTCATTTGTTGGATCTCTTGGGCAGTGGCCTTCCGGTTTTCATAGCCTATTACGTATTCTCTCAGCGTACCATTTCCAACAAATGATGCTACATTGGTAGATACTCCTTTTTTCTCCAGGTATCGAAGGTATTCCCCCAAAGTGGTCCATGGTACATCATACTTAATATCTGTTTGGCCTTCAATCCGCTCTTTCCTCATTTGCTCATTCATTGGCCCCATTGAGCTGCCTTCACCAAGAACCTCCAGGGTTACCCCTTGCCGAATGTCTCCCTGTGAACGACCGTCTTCAAGTAGACTGATATTGGCCCAACTTAACATATTGATAAATCCAGGAGCAACCGCCAATCCTTCCGCATCCACTTCCTCTATCCCAATAGCATCTCCCAGGTTTCCAATTACCGCCACAGTATCTCCTGAAATTGCCAAATCTCCTCTGAAGGGTGTACCTCCAGAACCATCATAAATGGTCCCGTTCCTGATAAGGAGGTCGTATTGTGTTGGGTTGGAACAAGCGAAAAATACCACAAATACCACAAATAGTGCTTTACTCAATATTGAAAGGCTTAGATTATGAAGAAACTTCAACAATGTCATTTATTACCTGATACAACTCTGCGGCAGACTCCTTATTACCTAGTGCCTCCAAAGCCATTAATTTCCCCCTTAGTGCTTTTGTCCTTTTTGGGGTACGCTCCAGGCCATTCTCAAATTGTTCCAATGCATCTTTGGGTCTGTCTTGAGTTAACAGCCAATAGCCATACTGCTCATAACTAGGATAGGTTATCTCAGGGGGGCCAAAACTATACCCGGTAGTCGCCTCTAGAGAAGTTGCTGCCAGCATAGATTCCTCTGCCGAGCCTGAATCTTTCTCAACCAACGCTTTGAAGGCAGCTAATTGGTGCATCATTACAGTAGCTCTTTGAATATCTGTTCGATTGGGAGCATAACGTGTAGTACCTGCACTGCACAAAGTAATGCCATCTGAAGTGACCAATAATTCGGCTGCTGCTATCTCGTTATCCAGGCTATCCATCTGCAATGAAATGGCTGCTGAATCATCACTAAGATAAGCCATGTGTCCCTGAAAAAAACGAAATCCAGCCTTGCTGGTAAGGCCCAGGTCCTGCCGGCTTACCACCATCGGGGTTATATCTTCATTCCATGTACCCAAACTGGTTAGGCGGGCGTTGATCATGGCGATCCAATAGGCTCTTGCTTGTTGTGTAGGAGATCTTTTGGTGTAATCTGCCATATCTTTCAATAGTTTGTTAGCATCAACCCTTCTTTCCTGTTGCAGGTATGCATAGTGTAACCAGGAGTAGCTGTGATATCCCCTAGCTGCATCTCCCAGTCCTTTTCGCTCAATTCGGTTGATACTTGCCTCATAACTGGCCTCATTAGAAGCCGCCACTTCTTTCCACATGCCCAAGGCCAGGTATATATGAGATGGCATATGCAGTGCATGCGTAGCATCTGGCGCTACTTTTGAGTAAAGATTGGCCGCGTTGATGGCAAGCTGGGCATAATCAGGATCATCATAAGCATGAATCATATAATGCAAAGCACCTGGATGATTGGGGTTTTCCTCTAGTATGCCAGCTACTACCTGAGCAGATTTGTTAAAAACATCAGCATCTCTTCCTACCGGCACCGACCACATTAGCCCCAAAGCGTAAAAAGCCGCCACTTCCTGATTTTTAGGATATTTATCATGCAGTTTGCCCATATGCTCTGAGTAGGCTATATTCCTATCTGCCAATTCTCCATCGCCATACAACAACTCCACTCCCATCCAAAAATCTCTTTCAAGCTCGTTTTCGGCCTTATCCAATCTTAAATCCCGGGTTGCCCCCAATTGACTCATTACTTTCCTGCCGGCGTCTATATCCTGAAGTCCCCATAATGCCTTATAATGACTCATCGCTTCTCCCCAATAAGCCATTACCTCAGTATCATCGGCTTCGAGTGCTTCCTGAAAGGCTTCTCTGGCGTCGTCGTATTCGAAACTGTGTAGCAATAATAAACCGTGTTCAAAACTTTCACTGGCAAGATCGGATATAGAAAACTGGTGATGCAGGCTGCCCAGGTTAGCCTCGGTAGCAGCATCCGGCGGTGTCTGACATGAGACCAAAACCAGCAGTGAAATAATTAGGGGATTAATTTTCATGTTAAACGTTTTTGGGTGGTAGTGTCAAGTCAAGGCTAAACCTACGGATAATCCAGGGTATATTTTGTGACATCTCCGCGTTAAAAAATCGTTCCATAGCTATGGTTATGCAAAGATTTTTTGCCTTGATACTTCCGCCTTACCCGTCATTTAACATTGACTTGACACTAGTAAGGTACGAATTATTGATCATGAGGCAAAGAGCAGGGGGCAGAGGGCAAGGAGCATGGATTGGGTAGTTGGCTATTTCAGGAGCTAATTTTGTTCGGAGAATTAGGATATTCAGCAGAAGTGAATAGTAGTGTATGGGACTGGGAGAATTTATCTGAGGAGTGTTCTCTTGAAAGTTGTAATTCTACGGCACAGCAAATTCAACTGATAGTTCAGATTTTTGCAAGTATC
>QIMC01000431.1 GCA_003232185.1 Flammeovirgaceae bacterium
TTTTGGTTTCAATGTGCAATACCTTTCCTGTAATAAAGTTGCTCTTATTTTTTACCTTTATTGCTTCTGGCACCTGAAAGTAATACAAAAGGCTTTTGTAGGTATTGGAGCCTTTCAGTTCATAACTATAATATCCTGTGTTTCCATCTGCAGTTATAAAAAGAGAAACCTGGTCATCAGTAGTGTTTATTGGAAAACCTAGATTAGCAGGAGCGGTCCATTTATTATTCTGCCACTCGCTGTAGAAGATATCATATCCACCCATTCCGGGATAACCTTTTGAGGAAAAGTATAAGGTCTGACCATTTACATGAATAAAAGGACTTACTTCCTCCTCTGCGGTATTTATGGAAGCACCCAGGTTGGCGGCTTTAGTCCATTGCCCCTTTATCCATTTACTTTGCCAAATATCTCTCTTTCCATATCCCCCGGATCGATCTGAAACAAAATATAATATCTTTCCGTCCGCTGAAAGAGAAGGTTGCGACTCCCAGTTCCTACTGTTGATATTAACTCCCATGTTTTCAGGATCAGTCCAAAAATCCCCCAGTTTGTAACTTATATAGAGATCGCAACTCCCCATACTTGACCTCCCCGAGCAGGAAGTAAATATAATGGTGCGCCCATTTGCTGAAATAGTGCAGGTACCTTCATTGAACTTCGAATTAATTTTGTCTGATATTGATTCCGGGTTAGACCATGTACCATCTAAATTTTTACTGGATGAAACCATATCTTCATCAAACTGTGGGTCTCGCGACCTTCGACGGGTAAAGATCAGTGTTTTTTGATCAACTGTTAGCACAGGAAAGTACTGCAGGTCGTATTCATTGACATTGTCTGGCATTGGTTGGGGGTCAAAAGGAAGTGGATTTTGAATTTGCTCCAAGGCAAAATTTGCATTTCGCTCTAGCTTTGACACCGTTTTTATCAATTCAGGTGGAAGATTGAAAATTTTTGCATTACTTAGAAATTTTAAAGCCATTTCATAGGAACCCTCCCGATAATAGATATCAGCCAGGGCCAGTTGGGCACCAGCAGTTTTAGGATCATGAGGAATCAAAGAAACTGCCTTTTCCAGATACCCCCGTGCATTGAGGAAGTCACCCATTGACAAATAATTGGTACCTAGCCTTAAATGAGCTTCGGCAAATCGCGGGTCCTTTTCTATGGCCATTTCGAGATAGCTTACTGCTTCAGAGAAGTTTCTGTTTCGCAACAATTCCCCGGATTTTTCAAAATACTTTATGGCCTTTTTCGACTTAGTATGATATTGGCCATAGGCAGGTGCCACAAACAGAAAACTATTGAGCAGGATGGATATAGCCAGGATATGTTTCACGGAATATTTAAATATTTGTGCGTCTGCAATGACATCTGCCATTCAGGGTTCGTTTTAACATAGTCCACAATCAATGACATGGTTTGTTCTGCCTTGCTCCATTCAGGTTGAAGATAGAGCTTGCAGTCCTTATTTACCAGCTTAGCATGCTGCTCAGCCCACTTAAAATCATTGGGGTGAAAAATCACAACCTTCAATTCATGGGCCTTTTGATAAATTTCGGGAAGAGGCTGTTTAAATTTCTTGGGAGAAAAGCAGATCCAGTCCCAGGTTCCGGTTACCGGATAAGCTCCTGAAGTTTCTAAGTTTATATCAAACCCTGCTTGTTTGAGCCCTGTGCACAACTCCGAAAGATCATACATAAGCGGCTCACCTCCGGTCACTACCACCAGTGCAGATCTATATTCTTGAGCACCTTTTACGATATTTTCCACCTTATGCAAAGGATGATTAAGTGCATCCCAGGATTCTTTCACATCACACCAATGACAACCCACATCGCACCCGGCTATTCGAATGAAGTAAGCAGCCTTCCCGGCATGAAAGCCCTCACCCTGTAAGGTATAAAACGCTTCCATTACCGGTAGTGATTGAGTTTCAAAAGCAATTTCAGTCATTTTAGTCGGTTATCGATACCGGTTTATAGAACGAATTCTTTGCAGCTTGTAGTGTGTTCCACAACAATGCAGCACGGGTCATGGGGCCAACACCACCTGGCACTGGGGTGATAAAGCTGCATTTAGGAGATACCGATTCAAAATCCACATCTCCTTTTAGCCCATATCCTCTTTTCTTGGTTGCATCCGGGACCCGTGAAATACCAACATCGACTACAACTGTTCCCTGTTTTATCATATCTCCTGTCAGAAAACCCGGTTTGCCTAAAGCCGCTATGACAATATCTGCTTGCAGGGTATGTGCTTTAATATCTTGAGTGCGACTATGACATAGGGTTACTGTACAATTGCCTGGATTGGCTTTCCTGGCCATCAAGATGCTCATGGGTGTTCCAACTATATCGCTTCTTCCTATAATCACGCAATGCTTGCCACTGGTTTCAATCTGATATCGATCCAATAGCTGTACGATTCCAAATGGGGTAGCGGCAATATATGCAGGAAGGCCTTTGACCATACGGCCAACATTAACTGGATGAAAACCATCAACATCTTTTTCAGGTCTGATCATTTCAGTCACTTTTTGTACTGAAATATGATCTGGGAGAGGCAGTTGCACAATAATGCCATCGATGTCCTCATCGTCATTAATTTCCCGAACAGCTTCCAGCAGCAATTGTTCTGAAGTATCGGCCGCCAATCGTACCAAGGTAGACCCAAAACCAACTTGCTCACAATCCTTTACTTTACTATTTACATAGGTTTGACTGGCTCCATCCACCCCGACCAATACGGCAGCCAGGTGCGGTACCTTTTTCCCTTCACTTATAAGTTGCCGCACTTCACCGGCTATCTCAAGCTTAATCTGTTCAGAAGTTTTCTTGCCGTCTAGAATGGTCATTGGTTAATCTAATTTTAATACAGCCATAAATGCTTCCTGGGGAATTTCTACGTTGCCCACCTGTCGCATTCGCTTTTTCCCTTTCTTTTGTTTCTCCAGCAGTTTTCTTTTTCTGGATATATCTCCGCCATAGCATTTAGCCAGAACATTTTTTCGTAGTGCCCTCACCGTTTCACGTGCAATTACCTTCGCTCCAATAGCCGCCTGGATAGCAATTTCGAACATTTGCCGTGGCAAAAGGCCTCGTAACTTTTCGCAAAGTCTTTTCCCCCACTCATAGGCTTTATCTCTGTGCACAATCGCTGATAACGCATCTACCTTTTCCCCGTTTAGCACAATATCCAATTTTACCATTTTCGACGGTCTATAGCCAATCAATTCATAGTCAAGAGATGCGTAACCTCTACTGATGGTTTTCAGGCGATCGAAAAAGTCAAAAACGACCTCTGATAAAGGTAATTCAAAAGTTAATTCAACTCGGTTGCTGGTTAGGTAAACCTGGTTCTTGATAAGCCCTCTTTTGTCTATACACAATGCCATAATCGGGCCAATATATTCAGATTTTGATATGATCTGGGCTCTGATAAACGGCTCCTCAATACGCGCAATGTACATTGGCTCGGGAAGTTCTGACGGCGCGTTTACCTCTGTAATTGAGCCATCGTTGCCAATGGCATGAAACTGAACTGATGGCACGGTGGTTATTACCGTCATATTAAACTCTCTCTCTAATCGCTCCTGTATAATTTCCATGTGCAGCATGCCAAGGAACCCAGACCTAAAGCCAAACCCCAATGCTACTGAGGTTTCAGGCTCCCATACCAATGAAGCATCATTTAACTGAAGTTTTTCCATTGAAGCCCGCAATTCCTCATATTCGGAGGTTTCAACCGGATAAATTCCAGCAAACACCATAGGTTTTACATCTTCAAAGCCTTTTAATGGTTTAGCCGAACTGTTTATGTGGGTAATAGTATCACCCACCTTCACTTCTTTTGCCACTTTAATCCCAGAAATGAGGTAACCTACGTTACCAGCTGCAATCATCTTTCTAGGCTCTTGATGAATGCGTAAAATCCCTATTTCATCCGCCTCGTAGGTTTTGCCAGTATTTGCAAATTGAACTTTATCCCCTGATCTTATGGTACCATTGAACACCCTGAAATAAACCTCGATCCCACGATAACTGTTGAAAACAGAATCGAAAATCATTGCTTGCAAAGGTTCTTTCGGATCTCCTTTAGGGGCAGGTATCTTATTTATAATGGCTTCAAGAATCTCCTTTATCCCTTTTCCTTCTTTTGCACTGGCGTGAATGACATCAGCAGCATCACACCCAATCAAGTCAACGATCTGATCGGTTACATCTTCCGGTGCTGCACCAGGAAGATCGATTTTGTTAAGCACCGGTATGATCTCAAGATCATGCTCCAGAGCCAGGTACAAATTGGATATTGTTTGTGCTTCAATTCCTTGTGCGGCATCAACCACCAGTAAGGCCCCTTCACAGGCTGCAATGGATCTGGACACTTCGTAGGAGAAGTCAACATGACCTGGGGTATCGATCAGGTTGAGCACATAGTGTTCTCCCTGGTTCTGATAGTCCATTTGTACTGCATGACTTTTGATAGTGATCCCTCGCTCTCGTTCAAGATCCATGCTGTCCAGCAATTGTTCCTGCATTTCCCTACCAGAAACAGTGCTGGTAGCTTCTAGCAACCGATCGGCAAGTGTGCTCTTTCCGTGATCTATATGAGCAATTATACAGAAATTTCTAATGTTTTTCATAGGCAAATTCAGTGCAAAAATAGCCAATAAATTCCTACTTAGAGAAAATATTTTCTCTATTAATTGGATAATGAATATTCAAAAAGCGGCTTTATAAATTTGAGTTGATCCGATTTAAATTGATATTTGCCCCTCAAATCTGTTTACCTATGCTGATTGCGGAACAAAAGCGTAAGCAAAGTATAAGCGAATACATCATCTTTATGTACCAGACTGAAGACCTGATTCGAGCTTATAATTTTGATCTTAAGAAAATTTACAAACAGGTTATCCAACACTTTCCGCTTGAGGACCATAAGAAAACCGAAATCAAAAGCTGGTATCGAAAGACAGCTGATCAAATGCAGAAGGAGTCTTTGAATAAATCTGGTCATTTAAAGGAACTCAACTTAATAGCTGAGGAATTAGCTCAGTTTAACCTGGAATTAATAAAATCGGATCAAGCTTATCGAAAAATATTTGATCAAGCCAAGCTCCATATCAATCGAAACCTGGCACTTTCAAATGGTCAGGTGACCAATCCCATACAAATTTGTTTGAATGGGATTTACGGACTACTGATATTAAGATTGAACGGAAAACCCATTGATGATACCATTAAAAATGGGGTACAAGCTTTTGGAGACGTATTGTCCTACCTGAGTTTCAAGTATAAAAAGCGCAACCAACGTGAGTGACTATTTAGTAATCCGCACCAAATACTGATCTTTTTCCTCAAATAAAACCTGCACTTTCAGCCCAACCTTTGAAGCTTCCTGGGTTAACCGATCAACCTCCACAAACAGCCAGGGAAATGGGGTATCCTTTTCACCCCTGTAATGATAAGAATAGTTTAGTTCACCATAATATCCGGTATGCAAACCCGGATGATCATGGTAGATATACTTAACGTCTGAGGAATCGGCCAAAATTTGTCCTTTGGGGTTTAACCTGGAGAATACACACTCAAGCAGAGCAGTCAATCGACTTAAACTTCCAGCAAGACCCAGCCCATTCATCATCATTAAAGCCGTTTGATACTCGGTGCCTTTGAAGTCGAAGATGTCGCCCTCTATCACCTGGCTTATCCCTCGTTGCCTCATTACCTGGCAAGCACCCTGGGAAATTTCCAAAGCAGTCAAACAATGACCCGATTCCTGAAGAATACTGGAATGGCACCCAGCACCTGCTCCGATATCCAAAACACTTCCCTGACAAAGATTCAGAGCATAGACTTCTAAATCACTTAGTTGAAATTTATCCCGAAAGAAAACACTCAGATCTACTGTCTCCGGAGTGTCAAAAGAAGTGTGTAAAACCAGCGGGTTATGGTAAACTCCATTTTGATAATCCAGCAATGCCTTCCCCCAAAGATCTTTAGCCATCAACTGCTGTGATCTGCTACGATCACCCATAGACCATCAATCTTTTTCCATAAAAGTGTGAAATGACCTTCCAGATCACCTATGGTTCTCTTTAAATAATATTTGCCAATTATGTAAAAAGAAGACTCACTGAGGTGCCTCATATAAATAAAATCAAAGGTCAATTGCCCCATTGCTTCCTGGTTAGGATAGTTAGTTTGGTACCGATTCAGGGTATTCTCATATCCATATTGTACTTTATCTTTTCCAATGAACATCAGTGAGTCAGACTCCCAGTACCCCACCATAAAGCACTCCAGGTCTCCTTTATTCCAACAGGCTTCCTGCTTTTGCATGATCTCTTTAATTAAAGCCGAAGCATCTTGAGCAGCTAATGATGATGCTGTGAACATCACCAAGATTA
>QIMC01000422.1 GCA_003232185.1 Flammeovirgaceae bacterium
CTTTGGATGGTTGGTGGTTGAGGGATCCACGATCAGTGCAGCATATAATACCTCATCGGTGAATCCATAGTTGAGATACTCGGGGATATTTAAATCCCTATTAATCTTGCTTTTTCCTTCAGGGTCAATTTTATATCTTCTAAATCGAATGATCTCAATAGCCGATTCGTGGTCTGCGAGCTGGTGCTTAATATCTTTCCAGGTGAGTTTGCGCCGGTCATTTTCCCTGGCAAACAGAGCCGATCGTTTTGATAGGCTCTTTTCAAGAAGTTCCACTTCATCTTCTAATTCATTCATTTCCTGCAGTTTGCTCTCCAGATCAACTTTTGGTAACTGGTATAAACGTGCAAGTTTTTCCCGAAGGTCCCTCCAATGACCAAAATCGTTAATCATATTTTCATTGTTACTGGTTAATATATTGTCTCGCATCCTGTTAGATGCATTCAGTAATAAGGCTTTGGTAGTTAGTTGATTGTTGAACATATTTCCAACAATTGAAGGGTTGTCAAGTGAGTGGAGTACTGCGAAAGTGTTGAATCGTTCCAGGTCAGAGCGCAAAGTATTATAAAATGCTTCTCGCTCTCTTTCACTTAATGCAGGGAAAACGGTCTTGATTTGATTCAGCTGATTGGATATAGCTTCCAAAAATAATGGCTCTGCTTTGAAATAATCCCCCAGCGTCATGTAAAGTAATGCCAGATTGTTAACAGATTTTGTGTATGAGGGATGGTTTACACCCAGGGTGGCTTTCTTTATTTTTATGGATTCCTGATATAGCTTTTCCGCCTGTTCATATTTTTTAGTAGCTACATATAGAATAGCCAGGTTATTAAGTGAAGTAGCATATGCAGGATGGTTCTTCCCCACTGTTTTTTCATCGATAGCCATCGTTTCAAGATACAGCTCTTCAGCCTCTTTAAAATTTCCTGTTTTACGATTAAGGCTTGCCATATTGTTGAGCGTATTGGCATAAAGAGGATGGCTAACCCCATAGGTGGTTTTGAATATGTCCAAAGCTTGTTGATAATAAGGCCTGGCCTTATCAAACTCTATAACGCCCACATAAAAGTCGCCGAAGTTGTTAAGCACCACAGCATAGTCGGGATTTTGCTTTCCCAAGATCTTTTCAAAGATCTGTTCTGCCAATCGGTAATTGCGTTCAGCTTTATTGAAGTTACCCATCACTCGGTAAAGACTGGCTAGATTATTTATGGATTCAGCCACTTGCTGGTGTTGGTTTCCATAAATATTGCGCCTCAGGTCAACTGTCTGGGACAAGTATTCTTCCGCTAAAGTATATTGACCCATGGATTGCATTAGTATCCCCAGCTCTCCAGTGGCATTGGTATAATTCGGGTGGAGTTTCCCATATGATTTTTCATAGATGCCCAATGCCTTTTCGAAATAATTTCTGGATTTTTCAAAATCTCCGGTTTTTCGGTATAGTCTACCCAGACTAAACAAAGAACCGGCATAATTAGGGTGAAAGGAGCCAATGGCAAATTTTCGAATATTGATAGCGTTAAGGTATAGTGCCTCAGCCTGTGTATAACGGGCTTGAGATTCGTATAATTGTCCCAGGTGCTGAACCGAAGTGGCATAATCCGGATGTTGATCGCCTAATGAAACCCTATAGTTTTCTATAGCTTCCAAATAAAGGGTCTCGGCTTTATCAAACTCGCCAAGGTCTTGGTAGATGCCTGCCAAATTGATGAGAGAAGCAGCGTATTCGGCACTATTTATACCTAATAAATCTCTTTTTAATTCTACCAGGTCTACAAATAACCCCTTGGCTTTGATATAGTCCCCGCTTTCGAGGTAAGCCAGGCCCAGATCATTCATCAAGACCATATAATTCTTGCTGGTAGGGCCCAGGTCTATGGCTGCAAGGGGTAGCGCTTCCTCAAGTAAAGACACGCATTTTCCCCAGTTTTTATTCCAATAATTCTCTGTACTGTCATACAGTACCTTCCAGCTTTGACCGGTGCCCGGAAAAGCAAAGTGTATCAAAAATAAAAGAATGAAAACTCTCCTCATATAAAGCCAGAATAGCAATTAATGTGCCTGGTATAAACACAAGGGTAAAGGAAAGCCTAATGATGAGAATTAACAATGTGATTAACTACTGGATATTACACACAGAAGAAAATGAAAAGAGCTGGATTAATTGTAGATAAATGTCAACATGAAGGGAAATAAGAGGCTTGGAAGTGTATATATAGCCTGGGATTAAATAAAAATAATGTCATCTACCAATTTCTGCCCAAATTCCTTATCAAATATGTCAAGAATAGTACTTTTGGAAAGCATCATTTGGTGTTTAAGCGGTGCGGAACTGAGCTCTACAAAAAGTTTTCTTTCTTTAACAAAAACCCGCTTTGTTCTTTTTGCAATTCCTTTACCCATTAGACGTTCCCAGGATGATGTTAAGCGGGTAGCATCAAACTTGCCTTGAATCCGGTAAGCTTTTATAAACTCGTTCAAGGATTCACCAACAGTAGAAAAATTCGATTTATGATTGGCTCGGTTTTTTATTTTTGACATCGGGATAAAAGTATTAAATATTTTCGTTCAACCAAAGAACAAGACACACTTCCTGTACTTAAAATGCTGAGCTAAGTTGCGACCGCATGGCCATATTCTACCAGGAAGTTGGCAATTTCACAAGGAGTGTTTTCAAGTATCCTCGCAGTTCGTTCCGGCCTGGCATCTGTAATAAAAAGTTGACCAAAGGATTGGCTGGAGACCATGTCAATTAGTTTTTTGATACGCAAGTCATCCAACTTGTCGAATATGTCATCAAGTAGTAAAATGGGCTTAAACCCTTTATCATTTTGTATCATCTCAAATTGTGCAAGCTTCAGGGCAATCACAAAAGACTTTTGTTGCCCTTGAGATCCGAATTTACGGATAGAATACCCGGAAATACTGCATACCAGATCATCCTTGTGCGTTCCCATCCCGGTTCTTTGTATAGATAAATCTCTTTGATAATTACTAAGATATTGCTCCTCAAAGTCCGGAGAAAATAGATCAGATTTATATTTTAAATCGACATCCTCCATTCCTTCCGAAAGTGACATATAGTGCTTTTTGAAGATGGGCATATATTGATCCAGAAATTTGGTCCGGCGATCAAATATTGCCTTCATGAGCTTTAGCAATGGTTCATCATATGATGCAATCAATTGGGCATCGAACTGATGTTTCCGGGCAAAGTCCTTTAGCAACTGATTGCGTTGACTCAATAACCTCTGGTACTTAAGCAAGCTTTGAAGGTATTGCCCATCAATCTGGGAGATTATTCCATCCATAAATTTTCTCCTGGTCGAGCTTCCTTCTCTTATAATGTCGGTATCATAAGGTGAAATGAGCACCAACGGAAAAACTCCAATATGCTCGCTCAATTTGAGATATGGTTTATTGTCCTTCTTAACTACTTTCTTTGAACCGCTTTTACAACTGCATTGAATTTGATATTTCTTATCATCAAGGTGGAAGGTCCCTTTTATCGAAAAAAATTCCTCATCGTGCTGTATGTTCTGTTGGTCGATGGAGTTTAACGCACTCTTGGTTAGGGACAAATAATGGATCGCGTCCAATAAGTTTGTCTTTCCACTGCCATTGGAACCCATAATACAATTGATAAATCTGGAGAACTTAATTTCACTGTGTTGGTAATTTTTGAATTGCCTTAAACTTATATTTTCCAGGTACATTAATTTCCTTGTTGGTGGTTTTTTGATTAATTTGCGGATCCTCCAGAAAATAAATTACCAATAAATTATAATATTCCTGGGAATGGCATCAGCAAAGTCAAAGGCAAAGGTAAATTCCAATGCTAACTTTTCAAAAGACATCTACTTGCAATGGTATAAAAGCATGCTGCTCATGCGCAAGTTTGAGGAGAAGGCCGGACAACTTTATGGACAGCAAAAGATCAAAGGTTTTTGCCATTTGTACATTGGACAAGAGGCATGTGTGGCCGGCGCAGTATCAGCGCTGGATAAAAATGACAAATATATAACGGCATACAGGGATCACGCACACCCATTGGGGTTGGGCACAGACCCTAAATATATAATGGCTGAGTTGTATGCAAAAGCTACCGGAATATCCAAAGGGAAGGGTGGATCTATGCATATTTTTGACAAAGAGCACAATTTTTTTGGAGGGCATGGCATTGTAGGAGCCCAGATACCGTTGGGAATAGGGATCGCCTTTGCGGAAATGTATCAGAAAACGAATAACCTATGCATGACCTATATGGGCGATGGTGCAGTACGACAAGGTGCATTTCATGAATCCCTGAACCTGGCAATGATTTATAGATTACCGGTAATATTTGTTATTGAAAACAATGGTTATGCCATGGGGACGTCAGTTGCTCGTACCTCAAACGTAACGGAACTCTATACTTTAGGAGCGGCGTATGACATTCCTTCTGCTCCCGTGGATGCTATGCAGGTGGAAGAGGTTCACCGAGCAGTGGTTAAAGCGGCAGAACGTGCCCGTGCAGGAAATGGACCGACATTACTGGAATTTAGGACCTATAGATATAAGGGACACTCCATGTCGGATCCAGCCAAGTATCGTACCAAAGAAGAAGTTGCTGAATATAAGAGTCAGGATCCCGTGGAGCAGGTAAGAGCTACCATTTTATCCAAAAAACTTGCTACTGAGAAGCAACTTGAGGAGTTTAGCCAAAAAATCAAACAACAAATAGCTGAGGCTGTGGATTTTGCTGAAAATTCGCCATTCCCTGATCCATCTGAGGCATTTAAGGATGTATATGTTCAAACAGACTACCCATTTATTAAGGAATAAATCCAAATAGGGTTTTAAATAATTTAAAAACTATTAAATTTGCCACCCAAAAAATGCAATAATGGCAAGCAGGAGATATAAGGTTAAAACACCCGAGCATTCAGCCGGAGGAGAAGAGGTAAAGGACTTTATCGAAAACCCTGAGGTACTGGTTGAACAGTTCTCAAAAACTGAGGACTTTTTTCAAAAGAACATGAAGCCGGTACTGGCTATTCTAGGATTCATCCTCTTAGTGTTCGGAGGTTTTCTGGGGTATAAGTACTACGTTTCCAGTCAGGATGAGATCGCCCAAAAGGAGATGTTTCAGGCTGTGTTTTATTTTGAACAAGATAGTTTAGACCAGGCACTGAACGGAGACGGATTGAATTTTGGATTACTGGACATTATAAATGACTACGGGGCAACTGGTGCTGGGAATCTGGCAAGGTTTTATGCAGGAACTTGCTATCTGAAATTGGGAGAGTATGACAACGCGATAAGCCAATTGAGTTCATTTAAGAGCTCAGATCTGATGGTACAGGCAAGAGCATATTCATTGATAGGCGACGCTTACATGGAACTGGGGAACTTTAGTGACGCTGCTGATCACTTTGATAAAGCAGCCAATTACAAACCGAATAAAAATATTACCCCACTTTATTTAATGAAATCAGCACTGGCTTATGAGCGTCAATCAGATTACCCTAAGGCTATAGCAAGGTATGATAAGATTCTGTCCAACCATTTTGGTTCGGCTGAGTTTCAGAACGCAAAAAAATATAAGGTAAGGCTGGAAACAATGGCCGCTCCATAGTTAAAAATAAATCAAAATAACAAGGGACGAGGCCAGCGGTCTGGTCCCTTTTTTAATTAAATAATATGGCTTCTTCAGAAAAGAACTTAAGCAGTTACTCCATGGCTAACCTAAAAGATGTCTCCGAAAAACAATTCGGCATTGTGGTGTCAGAGTGGAATAGTTCAGTTACAGATTCACTATTTGAAGGTGTGTTACAGACCTTAATCAGTCACGGAGTAAAAAAGGAGCATATCTGCTCAGTACAGGTGCCAGGAAGCTTTGAGCTAAGTCTAGGCGCCCAACGAATGGCAAAAAAGGATACCATCGATGCGGTGATTTGTCTGGGTTGTGTTATTCAGGGCGAAACCAGACATTTCGATTTTATTTGCCATGCAGTAGCTAATGGACTAACTGAAGTATCACTAAAATTTCAGAAACCGGTGGTATTTGGGGTCTTAACCACAGATACCCATCAACAGGCCCTTGACCGTGCCGGCGGCAAACATGGCAATAAAGGAGATGAGGCAGCAATTACCGCCATAAAAATGTTATTTGACCAATGAGCAAGGTAAAAATTTTGAAGTTCGGAGGCACCTCAGTAGGTGCGCCAGAACGGATGCGTCAGGTAGCGCGTCTAATATCAGGAGATGAACATAGGAGGATAGTAGTCCTTTCAGCACTTTCAGGTACCACCAACAGTCTGGTATCTATTGGTGAAAGCTGGAAAAATCTAAGACCGATTGAGGTAAATCAACAGGTTGAGACCCTGTATGATCATTATATAAACTTTATAAATGACTTATTGTCGCA
>QIMC01000465.1 GCA_003232185.1 Flammeovirgaceae bacterium
TGATAACCGGTGCTATGGCGGCAGTCAGTCAGGCAACTAAAAGAACTGCTATCACTAAGAAAGATGCGTGGATACAGGCTTTGGTTGAACGTAAGGGTAAGAAATGTGCTGCTGTTGCGCTTGCAAACAAAACCGTGAGAACGGCTTTTGCTATGCTCACACAAGGCACACAATACGAAGCGGAGCTTCTCCCCGCTTAAGATGTTTAAACAATAAAAATGCATAATCGAAGATAAAAATCAGCGTGTTAAATCAGTTAGTAACGTAGAGCTTCGAGCTCGTTGAGTAGATTTGAAAACACGTTCGCGTAGATATCATAGAGCCAGAGTTCGCTACTCAATTTAGAGCTCGTACATAAGTACGCATTTATTTCTTTGTTAGAGTGATTTTATTGTTGACAAAGGGGGAGTCCACATAAGTTACCAAAGTTTATTATAGACCCTACGCATAACCGCTATGAGTAAGGCTCTCCAGACTAAAGGCTACTCACTTCGTCCATCGCTTTAATAAACTGGGGGAAATTCTCAACTAACTCGTCATAACATCCGCTTGCAATTAACTTTCCAGAATCCATTAAATAGATATTATCGGATGTTTTTATAACGGAAGAGCTATGGGATATCAAAATAATTAAATAACTGTGCTTAAGCGCATGCAGACATTTCAAAAAATCATTCTCAGAATGAATATCAAGGGCACTAGTAGGCTCATCAAGCACCAGCACCTTTGTGTCGTGATAGAGTGCTCGCGCGATCCCAATGCGCTGACGCTGCCCTCCGCTGAGCAACTTACCATCTTGCCCTAATACAGTATCTACTCCATGGGGTAATTCTGAAACAAACTCCTCAGCATTAGCCAATTTCAGCGCCAGCATAACCCTATCCCTACTAACCTCCAACGATTCAACACCAAATGCAATATTGGCTAAAACACTGTCATTTGTCAGAAAAATAGCTTGGGGCACATAACCAATAATACTTTGATAGCTATGCATAGCTACCTGGTCAATCTTACATCCATTTACCCTGCATACCCCATTACTGGGCACCAACAATCCCAGGGCAATATCTGCCAATGTTGACTTTCCAGAACCAGATGAGCCAGCGATCACATTTATTTTCCCTTTTTCAAATGCAGCGCTAACTAAACTCAACGCACATTTAGTGGCATTCGGATATTCAAATGATACATCGCAGAACTCAATAGATTCAACATTCTCTTCAAATTTTTGCTTATTTGATGGTGTAACGTTAACTTTATACTCAAGCTCCTTGTTGAGCTTCATGACAACAGAACCATGCGCACTTATAGTAGACAAAGACTTGTATATTTGCTGCATTGCGGGCAAAAATTTATACCCAGCAAGCCCAAACAAACTTAATGTTGATACAATCTGACCAGCACCAACATCGGACACAAGCAAACTTATTGCAAGAAAGAGTATTGCGGAAAAAGCTATAGTTTCAACAATTAACTTAGGCAGGTCAGCAGCTAAATTTAAAAACGAACTAGAAACCAACCCTCTGCGGTTATAGTAATCAAACCTTTTTTTATAGACCCCCTGCTTATTACCAATAATTATCTCTTTAATGCCTAAGAATGCCTCTGATAATACGGCCTGAACGCCATTGTTACGCTCAGTAATAACTTTCCCATGGTGCAATAAAGAGCGTTTGAGCTGTATGTAGGTAACCAAATATGCTCCGCCAATAATTATGCCTGCCGACATGGCAACTACAGGATCGAGTATGATCAAACCAATTACTATTGTGATAGCGACGAATAGTTGGCAGGTTAAATTCAAAAATGGTTGCAGAATCATATAAACAAACCTAGGTGCTTCTTGATTAATGAGTGCAATTTCTTTACTACTATCGTATGTTTTATGATAGATGAAATCCCTATCAAGCAAGTTGCCTAACAAGTCATTCTGTAGCTTGCTACCAACATGGATTGAAAAACGGACTGTAAGCCATATAGTCAACGCAGTCACTAGATTCGATACAACTATAAGCAGCATTGATGCAACTGCAAAGGCAACTATAAATTCACGGTTATTAGAAAACTCGAAATAAGAATATATCGACAATAGAGTTTCATTTGACTGAATGATATCCGGACTTGATATCAATCCAATGAATGGTGCAATGCTAGCTACACCCGCTATCTGAATGATTGCTGATACTAGAAAAAAAAGCTGCAGCCAAATATATTTTATCTTTGTTTTTCTATCCAGCAAACGAAAGATATTTGAAATTATCTCTAATGTATACATAGTACCTTGATCGCTAAATCTATAGTTTCATAACTGAAAGCTACAGAGTAATATATTTTACATTTACTGTCGCTTGCTTTCTTCTAATGCGCATCGCATTATGAACAAACCTAAAAATCATAACCACAATAAGCGGTCACCAGGGATTTGGGGCGGCCGGGTAGCACCGCATGCCCAGCCCACTAACCGGGGTGTTGACTGCGAGTTAGTATTGGCAACAATTGGGACATTATATTCAATAAGTCGACCAGGCCAGCGCTACAACAACTACACCTAATCTTTTTGAGCCAGACCATCAAATAAAGCATCAAATTTCTCTTCTAGAACCGCCACATCTCCAGCAACAGCCCCATTAACTCGGTTTTTTAAAAATGCACTTAATAAATCGAAATTGAATGCAAAGAAGCCTGCTTCTTGGTGGTAAAAATAATGCACCTCAGGGTTGTTTACTTTTATTTTCGGCTGCCACTGGCTAGTATCCACACTATCATGACCGGCTATAGCACTAAGTAGCTTTTCTGTTGTTCGAATGGGCGAAATATTTTCTAAAGCCCATTTTCTTGGTGAATACTGTCGCCAAACCGTCCTCATATTTATTAATGCACTTTCAAGATAGGTATCAGAAACCAACATCCCAGTATACTCATTAATATATGTCTTGTTGACGCCAATATTTTCTGAAAGACAAATAACAGGGATATTTACAAACATTGACTCATACATACTCCTATTGCTACCTTCTTTGAACGAAAGCAATAGATTTACTTTACTTTGACTCAGCACTGCTCGTAATTGCTCTTTATTCAAAGAAAACATCACATCAACGTTACTCTCTATGCCTAGCTCTATTGCTAACTTCTTAAGTTGCTCGGTCGAATTACTCCCCCAGCCCGCACAGACAAGGCAGCCTCGATAACTAGGGTCTTTACGAGAAATATTTTTAATCGCGTGTAAATATCGAACGATTCTTTTGATAGGGTTCATATTAGCTACATAAACAGAGTCATAACACTTATCTACATCTTGCGGCGAGAATTGTTGAAAATCCACCCAATCACTCGCGCCAAATGAAACAGGTATTAAGTTTGTACCCAGCTCATTTAATAACACGCGATCTTGAAGCTCCGAAGCTTGCACATAAATATTATTACTGGTTTTACACGCCCAACCAATTATATCTGCATCCAAATACCCCGACCAACTGGGTTCCAAGACGACGTGGAAATATTGCGTAAGTAATTCAATATCTATTTTTCTCAAATAAAAGCCAAACGTACTTGTAAAAGTAATAATTAAGATGCCTTTAGATTCAATATCATCGCCTTTAACCACTGGATATTTTATGACTATAGTTCGCCCTGCAGCCCCTTCAATAGAAACCTCATTTGAATATAGCGGCGACAACACATCATTATTGACAAGGTCATTTTTAAGAATGAAATTTAAAAGGTAATTTCTATTGTGAATCCGATAAGACTTCATCAATAAATTTGCCGAGCGAGACTTGTCGCCCAGAATCAAAGGTATCAACCCTGCACACGCTATAACAGCTGAAATTGTTCGCTTAAATTTATAGAGAAAGTCATTCTTATAATGCTTAAAAATTATAGGATTCATAATAGATAGATGCCAAACATGTTGAAGTCGAAATTAAAGAAGGTGGTAAATCATTGAGTATTTTGACTCTACGCCAACGTTAGAACCGTTAAGATTGCCAATGATATTCTCCAGCATGGAGCATGCTCTATGAGTTTTAATCGTTAATCAACTTAACATCACCTGATGCGCTATACCTAAAGTCACCGGTTAAAACCCAGCAAATAAGGAGGAATATTCCAACAAGCATTAGCCACTAATGCCAATCATGGTCACCCATTGTTGCATCGGCAATCAGAAAGCTAGTTTAACCACTCCGAATCCCCCAAAAAGGCCATTGATCCTTCAAAGTAAACCATTCAAAGCAACAAATAGTCCTCGCATAGCTCCGTAACGCACTTTAGCCTTTGCAAAAACCATCTACACAGGCCTTTACTTACCAGCATTAGCGGCCACACCACATGCAGACATCTTTATTACACCAAAACAACTCCTAAAGTACTCCTCCCCCCCTCCATACGGGTCATGAACATAAGGAAGAGCGGGAGTGGCCCACAAACCTAATAAAGTGCAAGGGTACTGCCTTCCCAAATACTTAGCCAAAAATGTTGCTTGCAATGGCTCCATTGCGACTAACAAGTCAGACTTAGTAAGTGTAAGCGACTGTATAGGCGTTGTCCTGTGCTGTATTAAGCTATAGCCCATCTCTTGAGCGACTCTTATTGCATTTTCATTAGCTGGGGCATTTTCAATGGTATCAATGCCACAAGAGACCGCGCTAAAGCCCTCTTTTTTTGCAACAACCTCTGCAAATGCGCTTCTACAAATATTGCCCTTACAGACAAAAACCAGCCTATCTATTGAACGCCAATCAATCGCCATGTAGGGCTGGTATCGCCCCAGTTTATGAAGCACACTATATCGAATGTGGCGAATAAACCCGCGGCGGGAGCCAAATCGCCCTTCGATTGATTTCCGACTCAGCATTTCAATCCCACCCGGCATATATCACACATTAAAACCCGCTCTACTGTTGTAATGCTAAAAAAGGCACTATAATCCAAGACTTCCGAAGTCACTCAGAATACCATGAATACCCTGCCATGAAAAAAGTTCTCATATTAGACGCGAACCAACGAAGTGCTCTCGCAGTTACTCGATCGCTAGGGAAGCGGGGAGTAATTGTCGTAACCGCAGATGAAACGACCTCCTCACTTGCAGGCTCCTCCCGCTTCTCCCGTGAAAATCAATGCTATCCTAGCCCAGTAACAAGCCCTGACGAATTCATTGCGACTATTTCCGAACTCATCAAATCAGAAAAAATCGATCTTATTTTGCCAATGACAGA
Source organism: Flammeovirgaceae bacterium (assembly GCA_003232185.1). Taxonomy (GTDB): domain Bacteria; phylum Bacteroidota; class Bacteroidia; order Cytophagales; family Cyclobacteriaceae; genus SZUA-3. The sequence goes on from QIMC01000465.1 coordinate 5,220, forward strand.
ATTAACGTCAAACCTGCTGCTGCACAACCAAGACATACTTCCAAACAATGTTCAACTCCCTTTCCCTGATCTTGCCACTATTGATTCATTATCAAATAAATGTGCCTTGATGAAATTAGCACAATCGCTAGCGGTGCCAATTCCTCAAACCTGGTTTGCAGAGAACCCCGACAATTTACCAGTCATGCTAGAAAGTCTCGATTACCCCATTGTTCTCAAACCAGGGAAGTCATGGATCCAAGTAGAACACACCTGGTTACATACTAGCGTACAACTTGCGAAAAATCCTCAGCACGCGAAGGAAATATTAGCGACTGACCCCGCGTTTAGCGCGCACCCATTTATGCTGCAAGAATGCGTCCCAGGGCATGGCCAAGGTATTTTTGCAATATATAACAATGGCAAACCTATCGCCTTTTTTAGCCATCAACGCCTACGTGAAAAACCCCCCTGGGGAGGAGTCAGCGTACTTTCAGAAAGCACGGAGATTGACCCTCTGCTTCTGAAACATGCCAAATCGTTGTTAGATGCCGCTCACTGGCACGGTGTCGCCATGGTGGAATTCAAGGTCGATGGTGACACGCCCTACCTAATGGAGATCAATACTCGCTTCTGGGGCTCTTTACAACTCGCTATTGATGCAGGGGTAGACTTCCCCTGGTTATTACATCAAATAGCATTCTCTCAGCCGATTGAACCCGTAAAAGACTATAAAACAGGTATACGATTACGGTGGTTGCTGGGGGATCTAGATCACCTGTATTTAGTGCTTAAAGATAAAAAGACAGGTCTTGGTAATAAACTCTGCGCTATCGCGCGCTTCCTCACACCCAACCTCTGCACAAAACATGAAGTCAATCGCTGGGGTGACCTAAAGCCATTTGCCTGGGAAATTAAGCAATACCTAAGGGATCTTCTAAAATAGCCATCGTCAGCAAAATTATGGCACCGTACCTATCGTATTTTAAACACCATATGCCTCCTGGTAAGCTGCTAGCATAATACCCATATCAAAGGTATCCAGCACATGTTGACTCCCTTTTTTTGCCATTTGAGTGGCCAAGGGCTGATCAGAAGCAAGCAACGCGATGCTTTCCGCTATCTCACCAGGATTTCCAGCCTCAATTAGCCAGCCATTTTCCCCATGAGTAATTAT
>QIMC01000072.1 GCA_003232185.1 Flammeovirgaceae bacterium
CGTATTCGCCGGTCAACTGATTTTTGACAGAGTCAGTTTGTTCATTAAAAAAATTCAATGCACCGGTTAACAGGTTGTTGGAGATGTTGTCCAGGTGTCCTCTAAATTTAAGCCAGGGCCCGGCCATACTAATGTGATCAGTGGTACATTTCCCTTTGGCCTTTATCAACAGTTTCATCCCCGTCAGGTTTTCACCATCCCATGGAGCAAATGGAGTGAGCAATTGCAGTCTTTTAGAATCCGGGTCTACTGTTATCTCTATTGAACTTCCATTTTCAGCTGGCGCTTGATATCCATTGTTCTCAACGGCGTATCCCTGGACCGGATGCTCAATTCCCAAAGGTTCATCCAGAGTGACTTCCTGACCCTTGTTATTCAACAAAGTGTCTTTAAGGGGGTTAAAAGTAAGGTTACCGGCAATGGCCATGGCAGTGACTATTTCGGGAGATGCCACGAAACTATGGGTATTGGGGTTCCCGTCATTTCTTTTGGCGAAATTCCGGTTGAACGAAGTAATAATAGAATTTTTTCGATTAGGGTCGTTGGTATGTCTGGCCCATTGTCCTATACAGGGACCACAGGCATTTGCAAGTACTATTCCTCCCATTTGCATGAATGTATCCAAATAACCATCTCTTTCAACGGTATATCTAACTTGCTCTGACCCCGGGGTAACAGTAAATTCCGATTTGGCAGTAAGGTCTTTAGTGATGGCCTGTTGTGCAACAGAGGCTGCACGGGTGATATCCTCGTAAGAGGAGTTGGTACAGGAACCGATCAGTCCCACTTCCAGTTTTTCAGGCCACCCATTATCTTTGACTGCCTGAGCAAACTGAGAAATGGGAGTTGCCAAATCTGGTGTAAACGGTCCATTAATGTGGGGCTCAAGTTCAGACAGGTTAATTTCAAATACCTGATCAAAATAGCTCTCTGGGTTTTCATAAACTTCAACATCTCCTGTTAAGTGCTGCTTTATAGAGTCTGCAAGATCTGCTATATCAGCACGTCCAGTACCTCTAAGATATTCTGCCATTTTTTGGTCATAGCCGAAAGTAGAGGTGGTAGCCCCAATTTCAGCGCCCATATTACAAATAGTACCTTTACCCGTTGCGGATAAACTTTGAGCCCCATCACCAAAGTATTCAACAATGGCACCAGTGCCACCTTTTACAGTTAGAATTCCCGCTACTTTTAGAATAACATCTTTTGAGGATGTCCAGCCACTAAGGCGCCCGGTTAATTTTATACCTATCAATTTTGGGAATTTTAACTCCCATGGCATTCCTGCCATTACATCAACGGCATCTGCTCCTCCCACACCAATAGCAATCATACCTAACCCTCCGGCATTTACCGTATGTGAGTCGGTTCCAATCATCATCCCTCCTGGGAATGCGTAGTTTTCCAGTACCACCTGGTGTATTATTCCTGCTCCAGGTTGCCAGAAACCAATTCCATATTTATTGGATACTGTGCCCAGGAAATCAAAAACTTCCTTGCTGGTATTTATTGAATTTTTTAGATCTTCTGTGGCCCCATTTTTGGCAAGGATCAAATGATCACAATGCACTGTTGAAGGAACTGCAGCTTTCTTTTTTCCAGCCTGCATGAATTGAAGCAAAGCCATTTGAGCGGTTGCATCTTGCATGGCCACTCGGTCAGGTGAGAAATTCACATAAGACGCTCCACGGCTAAAATATTCAACCACCTGGTCCGGATGCAAATGTGAGTAAAGAATTTTTTCGGTTAAGGTAAGTGGTTTACCTACAGCTTTTCGCGCGGCTTCAATACGGCCGGCCATTTTGCTGTAAGTGTTTTTAATTATGTCTAAATCAAATACCATAGAGTGTATTTTATTGGTTCTTAGGGATCCTTTAAAAGGAATGCAAATGTAATTAAAATAACCTAAATGTATAAGCAGGTAGCCTCTATTTGGGGCCATTTACTGCCTGTATTAGCAGTTGAATAGATTTCCCCTTATAGAAGGATTAGGGAAAGCAAGAAATTAGTTTAAGAATTGGAGTTTAAGAACAAAGAACGGACAATTAACCAAAATACAAGGTACAACCTAAAATTGTTTTATTCCAATTATTGACAGAAAAAAAGCCACAATCAATTGTATTATTTGTATAAATCTTGAATATTTAGGGGGTAGGAGAGAAATTAGATATTTTCAAGAATATAATGTCTGAATTCCTCTTCACCGAGGACGTGCAACCACCTCAGTATGGAAAGTAAGTTTACGCTGCATTTTTTATTTTTATTCATTTTTTTCCTCTTTAATTTTACCCTTTCAGGCCAAAAGGGTAATGCAACTGATTGTCTCGGACTGTCAATAGATGCTGAGATTACTCCAGCCTGTATCGCAGGTAGTAACGGTCAGCTAAATTTACTTATAACACAGGGCTTGCCCCCGTACCAGATCAGGTGGGATGATGGAAGCAACATGGTCAATAGAAAAGTGCCGGCAGGCAATTATCAGGTAAAAATAACTGACGCATTGGGTTGTCAGGGTACTGGGTCTTTTTCCGTATCTACCTATCCACCAATTCAGGCTTCGGTACAGGTGAAACATACTGGTAAATCAGGTAAAAGTAATGGCTCGATTGCCCTAAATGTTACTGGAGGCAAGGCTCCATATATCTATACCTGGGTTTCAAGTGTACCCAATGCAGTATCCGGGACAACCCCGGATATGAATCAATTAAAGAAACTGCCTTCCGCAAAGTACAAGATTGTGCTGTTTGACGCGGCCGGCTGCTATCTGGAGATAGAGACTGAAGTGAAATAATTGGATGAAAAGATTCTTTCGATATTGGTTCATACTTATAATAATAATGACCTCTATGGCGTCTGTTGAGGCACAGACACTCAATGTTACCAGCACAACCTTTCCCACTTGCACCAGCCCAAATAGCGGCGAATTTGAAATAGAACTAACCGGTGTTGGGTTGCCTGATACTGTGGTGTTTCGCCTGCAAGGATTCCCTACCGGATCATCATCATTTATTCAAATTGATACGGTTACCGTAAAAACAATGGTTTATACAGGATTATCGGAGGGCAATTATTTTGTGGATGTCTTTGAAACTACTGGAAGTTCTATTGCACCGGGAGTTTTTCTACCACTGGATATAGTCGAACCAGTAATTAGTGTTCCTCCAACTCCAATCACTGTGTGTAGCAATGATGGACCACAAGACCTACTGGCACTGGTTAGTGCAGATCAACCCGGAGGGATCTTTACATTCTCAGGTCCTGGAGTTTCAGGGACGACATTCGATCCATCAGGGTTGAGTGGATTTGAGAATGTAAATATCACTTATACTTTGGGTGTATGTACGGTAAGCAATATAGTGACATTCGATGTAGAACCGGCTCCTATTCTTATTCCTTTTCCAATTACCGTATGTGAAGACAATGGGCTGGTTGACCTGAATACACTGATTACTGCTAATATTCCTGGAGGGACATTCTCCTTTGCTGGTCTCGGGGTCACTGGAAACAATTTCGATCCTACCGGTCTTAGTGGACCTGTCACCATAGACGTTACCTATGTGCTCGGGATTTGCACTGTTCTTGACAATTTCGACATAACCGTACAGCAGCTTCCGGTACTTACTCTCCCTGCTACTACTGTTTGTGAAAATTCAGGGACAGTGGACTTGACCACAATTGTGTCAGCCATACCTGGAGGTGGTACTTTTACCTTCGTTGGGACTGGAGTTTCTGGAAGTAATTTCGATCCCGCCGGACTGGGAGGAACAACTGTAAATATTGACGTGACCTACAATACAGGGGTTTGTACTGAAACAGGTATTCTTGTGATTGACGTTGAATCTACTCCAATTGTGACTTTGAACCCAACTACTCCTTTATGCGAGAATTCAGGCCCCCAGGATCTGTTGACCATGGTGAGTGCGGCACCTGCAGGAGGTACATTTACTTTTAGCGGATCAGGAGTGACAGGCTCAACCTTTGATCCAATTGCTTTAGGTGGAACCTCAGTCAACATTACGGTCAATTATACACTTAATAGTTGTACGGTCACTGAGGTGATGATAATCGATGTAGAGTCAACCCCCGTACTTACGCTGAATCCACTTACTCCGTTGTGTGAGAATGCCGGGCCACAGGATCTGTTGACCATGGTAAGTGCTACACCGGCTGGAGGCACTTTTACATTCATAGGTTCGGGTGTTACTGGAACCTCTTTTGATCCGGCAGGTTTGGGAGGCACTTCTGTAAATATTGATGTCACTTATTCGGTAGGTGTTTGTTCAGTTACCAATACTATGGTTATAGACGTTCAGTCTACTCCTGTATTGACATTGAACCCAATCACACCTTTATGTGAAAATGCCGGTTCACAAAACTTGTTGGCCATGGTCAGCGCCAGCCCGAGCGGAGGAGTGTTTACATTTATGGGGACCGGAGTATCCGGCTCAAATTTTGATCCTATAGGTTTGAGTGGACTGGTCAGCATTGATGTCACGTATGACCTGGGAGCCTGTATAGTAATAAATACCATGGTAATTGACGTGGAACCAACACCCATATTAACATTAACTCCGGTTACACCTCAGTGTGATTCCAGTATGCCTGTAGATCTCTTACCTATGGTAAGCGCTAACCCTGCCGGCGGGGTGTTTAGTTTTAGCGGCCCTGGGGTGTTGGGCAATATATTTGATCCCGCAGGACAAAGTGGAACGGTGAATATTATAGTAACCTATCAGCTAAGCGCCTGTACGGTAAGTGAGGTCATGGTAATTGATGTAGAGCAGGCTCCATCTATGGTATTGAATCCCGATACACCACTTTGCCAGAATTCAGGGCCTCAGAATTTACTTAGCTGGGTAACTCCATCCCCAACAGGAGGAACGTTTGTCTTTTCAGGCCCCGGTGTTAGCGGAACCACCTTCGACCCGGCGGGATTAATAGGATTTGTAACGGTAAATGTGGACTATACTTTTAGCGTTTGTACTACTTCTAGTGCTATGTCCATTGATATCCAAGTGGTTTCTACGGTAAACTTAAACCCTCCGGCAGCCATTTGCAATGACGATGGTATACAAGACCTGCTTACCATGGTCAGTGTAAACCCCACCGGTGGTGTACTGACTTTTAGCGGTCCAGGTGTGACTGGCACTGATTTTGATCCAACTGGTATAATAGGACCGGTAGATATTCAGGTTACTTATGTGCTGAGTAGCTGCTTAAGAGTAGATACCATGCAATTGATATTGAATGATGCAGCTACTGTAGATGCCGGCTCTGATCAGACTATTTGTGAAACAGATCCAATCCTGTTATTTGGAATAATTGGAGGTGGTGCAACCTCCAGTATTTGGACCAGTACCGGATCTGGGTCATTTGACGATAACACCAGCCCAAACGCCATATACACCCCAAGTCCGGCAGATATTACAGCAGGTAGCGTAATCTTAACATTGATTACCAATGATCCGGACGGTGCTGGCCCATGCAGTGTGCAAAGCAGTTCTATAACGGTTACAATCAATCAAGCTGCAGTGGTCAACGCTGGTCCTGATCAGACAATTTGTGAAGGAGAGAATGTAAGTTTAGCTGGAAGCATTTCAGGACTCGCCATAAATCCAACATGGGTATCAATGGGTAGTGGCTTATTTGATGATCCCGCTTCCTTAAATGCAATCTATTTCCCTGATGCTGCTGATATTGCAGCCGGACAGGTACAGCTGGTACTTGTAACTGATGATCCGGATGGTCCGGGTGGCTGTCCCGCCGGTACTGATACTCTGGAAGTAACTATTAATTTGCAGCCGACTGTGGATGCCGGCCCCGATCAGGCAGTTCCAGCCGGTAACCCCATTAACTTGGCAGGTATCATTGGTGTAAGTGCCACTAGCGTAACCTGGAGTTCCAACGGTTCCGGAGTTTTTGATGACATAACTTCATTAACTGCCGTTTATACCCCAAGTGCTGCGGATATTTTAGCAGGAAATGTGATTCTTATTCTAACCACCAATGACCCTGATGGACCAGGCCCTTGTACTGCTCAAAGTGATTTGATGACTGCATTGATCATTACAGGTAACACAGTAATTGCTGGGGTGGATCAAGAGTTGTGTGAAGGTGACACTGTTTTTCTGTCAGGAGTAGTGGCATGCTTGGCGAATGGGATTACTTGGACCACAGATGGTTCGGGTACTTTTGATGATCCAACTATGGCAAGTGCCTTCTATGTGCCAACTGCTGCAGACATAGCTGCAGACAGCATTTTAATGATATTAAATATCGATGACCCGGCTTCATCTCTTGGCTGCCTTCCGGAGTCCGATAGCCGATGCAGGTTCTGAGGCTACCATTTGTCAGGGAGATGCAGTCCAGTTAAACGGTTCCGGAGCTATAAATTATCAGTGGAGCCCTGTTGCCGGATTGGATGACCCAACTATCTCAAACCCAATGGCAAGCCCCGCTATTACCACTACTTACCTATTAACTGTTACTGATAATTTTGGATGTTCAGATACGGCAAGTGTAACAGTAAATGTAATTATCACTACACCACCGGTGGTAGTCACCCCAGTGGATATTTGTCAGGATTTTGTTTCACCCAGGTTGATGGCAACGGGTGCTAATATAAGCTGGTATACAGACCCAGGACTAAACAATTTGGTTGCTACAGGCCCTGAGT
>QIMC01000401.1 GCA_003232185.1 Flammeovirgaceae bacterium
TATCCTTCCTCCATATGAGCACTGGTGTAGGCCAGCTCAAGGCTGGGTCCCCTGGGAGTTTCCAATACTTCTGATTTCCAGATCACCTTATCAAATCCTTTGGTACCCCCATGTAAATGATTCTTTCCATTGTTCTGTACCAGTGAGTATTCGGTACCATCCAGAATAAATTTGCCCGCAGCAATCCGATTACCATATCTTCCAACCAGAGCCCCGAAAAACGGGTTGTGATCCACATAAAGCTGAAGACTATCAAATCCCAAAACTATGTCTTCATAATTTCCTTCCCGATCAGGTGCTGTAAGCGAGACTATGATCCCTCCATAATCAAGTACTTCCATCTTCATCCTCTGGTTGTTGGTCAAGGTATAACAAGTAACTGTATCACCACTGGCAGTTAGCCCATAGTTCCGTTTCTTAGTTTCTTTTCCCATTTCCTGAGATGAATTAAAAGTGGTAACTGCATCATCCTGTGCTTGCTTGCAGGAGATCAAGGCAGTAAATATAGATAGACTATTCTTCTCATAATTCAATTTTCAATCCGACAGGGCAATGATCCGAGCCGGTATAGTTGGGGTAAATTGCAGACTCGCTTAATTGATTGCTCAATCGATTACTACATATAAAATAATCTATGCGCCACCCGGTATTATTTTCTCTTGCATTGAACATATAACTCCAGTAACTGTAAGCTTTAATGGTTTCAGGATTGAAATAACGAAAACTATCAAGAAAGCCGTCTTTAAGCAATTTTGAAAATCCATCAATTTCTACCTGAGTATATCCGGCAGTTTTATCATAGTTGGGCTTTGGGTTAGCCAGATCAATACTTTGATGAGCAACATTAAAGTCTCCGCAAGCTATTACCGGTTTCTTCTGATCCAGATTACGCAGATACCTACGAAAGGCCTTATCCCAGGTTTTTCTGTATTCCAGTCGAACCAATCCACGGCCACTGTTTGGAACATACACCGTCACTAAATAAAAGTCAGGGTATTCCAAAGTTATCACCCGACCTTCCTGATCGTGTTTGGTTATCTGAATATCATAATTTACTTGGATGGGTTCAGATTTAGTTAAGATAGCAGTACCGGAATAACCTTTCCTGGCTTTCGAAGCATTTACATAGGTCTTATATTCAGGCAATAGGGACAATGCTGCTCTTACTTCTTCTTTTTGGGCCTTGGTCTCCTGTAAACAAATAATGTCCGGATTCAGTGACTTAACCTGTGAAATAAAGTCTTTTTTAACAATTGCCCTGACACCATTAACATTCCAGGATATTAGATTAATTTTTGTAACCATTTTCCTAAATATAGCTTAAAAGCATATATCTTAATTCATAATCTGCAAATTGTGAAGAAACGATGTACATTTGTTACTTCCCCGGTGCCTAAACACACCTGAACATTAAAAAATAACCAAATCAACAAATCATGGATCGACGAAAATTTTTACCATTAATCGTAATAGGCGGTATTGCATTGTTTTCTATATTAATCTTTGCCAACAGTATATTTCTCACCATCCAGCCAGGTGAAAGCGGTGTATTATTTAAACGCTTTGGAGGAGGCTTAGACAAAGAATATATCTATAGTCAAGGGTTTCATGTGATTGCCCCTTGGAACAGAATGTTTATTTATGATGTTCGCATTCAGGAATCACTGGCCACCATGGAAGTACTCTCCAAAAATGGTCTTACCATCCGGTGCGAACTTTCCTATCGTTTCAAGCCAATCGCTGCGGAAATAGGGCATTTACATGACAATGTCGGCTTTGACTACCACCAAAGGATCATTGTTCCAGAGATCCGTTCTGCTACCAGGGAAGTAATTGGCAGGTATCTGCCTGAAGAATTATACTCCAGTAAACGGGAAGCCATTCAGGATGAAATCTTTCAACAGACCAATAGTGCTATTGGGGAAAAGTACCTGTCAATGGACGCGGTATTAATCAGAGAAGTGGTATTGCCGCAAACCTTACAAGACGCCATTGAAAAGAAACTAAAACAAGAGCAGGAAAGTCTTGAATATGAATTCAAGATCACCAAGGCAGAGCAGGAAGCAGAACGTCAACGCATCGAAGCGGAAGGAAAAGCAAAAGCCAACAGTATTATTTCTGCCAGCTTGACGGACAGGATTCTACAGGAAAAAGGGATTGAGGCCACCAAGGAATTAGCCCAATCACAAAACACCAAAGTGGTGGTAATTGGCAGTGGAGATAGTGGATTACCAATAATACTGGGCAATTAAATATGAATGATGTCCGAAGGACTCCTTCGGAGAGTGATAAATGATAAGTTATGAATTATGCTTTTGTGGTACAGCTAATTCATAATTTCTAATTCATCATTTCTAATTTAAAGCATTTTTTACGTAAATTAACCATCCTTACAGCTCCAAGTAGGATAACATCTGTTTATCAGGCAGATAATATTTCGAACTTAACATAAATTGCTATATGTCCAATACCGCCCAGATAATCTTAGATGGGAAGACTTACGAGTTACCAATTATTGAAGGAACCGAGCGCGAACGCGCCATTGATATTAGCAAATTACGTGCTTTAACCGGTGGGGTTACCACCATTGATCCCGGTTATAAAAACACTGGAGCAACTGAGAGTGCCATTACCTTCCTTGATGGAGAAAAAGGTATTTTGAGATATAGAGGTTACTCAATAGAAGAATTAGCCGAACGTTCTACTTTTCTTGAAGTTGCCTATCTGCTAATTTATGGCGATTTACCAAACGAAGAGCAGCTCACCACCTGGAAATCTGACATTACTTTACACACATTAGTACACGAGGAGATAAAAAATATCCTGGATGGTTTTCCCAGTAATGCGCACCCAATGGGTGTTTTATCGTCCTTAATATCAGCACTTACCGCTTTTTATCCCAAATCGTTGGATCCAAACCGATCGATGGATCAGGTAGATCTGAGCATTGTACGGATCATAGCAAAAATGCCTACCATAGCGGCATGGGCTTTTAAAAACGAGATAGGACACCCGGTAAACTACCCGGATAATACCCTAAACTACTGTGAGAATTTTATAAAAATGCTGTTTGCCACTCCAGCAGAAATATACCACGTAGATCCGGTACTCTCAAATGCATTAAACAAGTTGCTAATCCTGCATGCAGACCATGAGCAAAACTGCTCAACCTCAACTGTACGTATCGTTGGAAGCTCACAGGCAAGCTTGTACTCGTCAATTTCAGCAGGGATTAGTGCTCTTTGGGGACCCCTCCACGGTGGTGCCAATCAGGCGGTAATTGAAATGTTGGAAGAAATAAAAGCCAGTGGTGGTGATACTAAAAAATACCTGGACAAAGCCAAAGATAAAAATGACCCCTTTAGGCTGATGGGCTTTGGACATCGGGTATACAAAAACTTTGACCCCAGAGCCACCATTATAAAAAAGGCAGCAGATGATGTGCTTAATAAATTAGGCGTGAATGATCCAGTGCTGGAAATTGCCAGAGGACTGGAAGAGGCTGCCTTGAAAGATGAGTATTTCATTTCACGTAAGCTTTATCCCAATGTAGATTTTTACAGTGGGATCATCTATCGGGCCATGGGCATACCTACGGAAATGTTTACGGTAATGTTTACCCTGGGACGTCTGCCTGGCTGGATCGCACAATGGAAGGAAATGAGAGAGAATAACGAGCCAATAGGTCGTCCAAGGCAGATCTATACCGGGCACAACTCCCGTCCTTATATGGAACTTGGGGAGCGATAAGTGCCACTTTTTTATCAACCGGGTGTACCTGAAGGGATCTATCACCTGGATCCGGAGGAATCAAATCATTGCATCAAGGTTCTCCGGAAAAGGCAACATGACTCAATTGATATTGTTGATGGAGAGGGCACATTTTATAAAGCGCTTATTACTGAAACTAACCCCCGAAAAACCCTCTTTAATATTGTAGCACAAGAAAAAGAGGCCAAAAAAAATTACACTATCCATCTTGCCCTGGCTCCTACCAAGCGTTTAGAACGAATTGAATGGTTGGTGGAAAAAACCACTGAACTGGGGGTGGATCGGATTAGTTTTCTACAATGTCATAATTCAGAAAGGGACCGATTGCGATTGGAGCGGCTGAAACGGAAAGCAATCAGCGCCATGAAACAAAGTATTAAGGCTACGCTTCCGCGGATAGATGACCTGGTGGCATTTGGGGATTTTTTGTCTTTGGTTGACCCTGAGGTTAACAAACTCCTGGCACATCTCAATGATAGCGCCAAGCCCTTATTAAAAGTTGCAACCCCTGGTGCTTCGTATTGTGTGATGATCGGACCTGAAGGTGATTTTAGTAAGGAAGAGTTAGCTACTGCAACAGATCAGGGATTTCAAACCGTGCATTTGGGAGATAGTCGGCTGAGAACAGAAACTGCTGCTTTGGCGGCAGTGGTTGGATTGGTTATGATGAATGGTTAAGGTGGTAAGGTGTTAAGGTGTTAAAGGCAGAGTGTGCTGGGCGACTTGGCGCTTGGAGTTTATGCTTTACCTGCCGTAGGGGCTGTTATCTATTCCTCCCGGCACCAAACTTTGTTTATAAAACGTCCCCTGCAACGGAGGGGAAACAGGGGTGGGTATTTACAAGCAGAGACTACATTGGCAGGGATTGAGTGATTGAATAATTTATCGACAATCTCAAAAGCAAGCTCACTATCTCACACTCAATACTCACACTCAATTTTCTATATAACCTTTCAACACCTCCACATAATTTTCAAAGGCCAGCACCCCTTTCTTAGTAATGCTACAGGTAGTCAAAGGCTTCTTGCCCTTAAACGACTTCTTCACATCTATATACTTAGCTTGAGCTAGTTTGTCCAATTGTACACTGAGGTTACCTGCAGTAGAGCCAGTTTTTTCCTTGATAAAAACGAATTCCGCAGATTTCAGGGCTAACAAAAGTGACATTACAGCAAGCCTCAACTGCGAATGCAGCAACGGGTCTAAGTTCTTATAATCACTCACTTTCTGCTCGTTTTAAGAGGTAACCTGGAATCAGATATCCCACAATGATTGCAAACCCGCCAACCAGGTATTGATCAATTACCGGAACATTAAATGCTATAATTGCACCAATCCATAATGCAAGACCTCCAATAACCAAAGGATTGAATTTTATCAATTTACCAGTGACAAAAGTGCCGAGACCTGCCAGTAATAAAATTACTGCATTGTGACTGTAATTCATTTTTGGCATAAATATTAAAACAGTAACCACGGCTATCAAGATTGCCATCCACAAATGCATGTAAATGTTATCGAGTTGACTTCTGGCTATGGACCCTTGTTTCTGACGCATACTGTATATCACGGTAACGATTATAGCCGGCAGAGTTATAGACCAGATCACGTAGGGATACGGGAACAACTGGTACTTGGCTATGATGTAGAATCCAAAATTCCCAAGCAGCACCACCCATCCCCATAGTAAAAAACAAAAACTGCCCTTCTTAGCCATATTGCGTTTGGCCTGTCCGATCATTTCTGTAATGATCTGCAGACTTTCTGAATTACTTAATTTACTTTCTTCCATTTTTTTAATTTTAAAGTTATTTTAAATATAAAGTAGTTTATGATATAAACCTAATAGTCATAAGGAATGTTTCATGACTTGGTAAATTTATCAATGATCAAATAAAATTATGAGCAGGGCGCGCTAAGCCCAGGAACTGGACGCAGGCGTAAGGACGCTTGGAACATGGGGCGTAAAGTGCACTTCTCTTTAGCTTATAGTTGGTATCTGTTCCTCTGGAGACCAAATTTTGTTTATAAAACGTCCTCTCCTATGGAGGGGAACAGGGGTCGTTGCTTACAAGCAGAAATACAATTGCCAGATACGGTAGGACTAATGAATTTGGATTGTTTGTTTGGCTCTTACAACCTGGAATTTGATGTTTAGTTGCTATTTGGAATTTACTATTTGGCATTTACCAGCGGTTTCCTGGTCAACTCACCGTTAACTAATCGCATAATTTCTCTTTCATTTTCATCTTTCAGTTCATTAGGCAACAACCCCTGTGGATAATCCTGATAACAAACCGGCCTGGCAAATCGCTTGATGGCATTGGATCCCACGGAGGTACTTTGAGAAACAGTAGTAGCAGGATATGGACCTCCATGAACCATGGCATGACAGACTTCCACGCCGGTTGGAAACCCATTGATCACCACTCTGCCTACTTTTCTTTCAAGAATTTCGATAAGGTCTCGATATTCTTCCAGATCAGTTTCAGTTCCGT
>QIMC01000402.1 GCA_003232185.1 Flammeovirgaceae bacterium
ATTATCAGGTGGTACAATTTCTTGCTGTGTTACTAGTAGAATGCGTTTAGGAACTTCACTTCCTTTATCTAATGTAGCCTCCTGCTTTGGGCCAGAGGTTAATTTTTGGCTCGATGGTATATCAAATGTTTGAATTCTAACTTTTTCATTCAATTCTATTTTATCCTCTACGGTTCCTAATCCATTAGGATCGGTTAAATTAAGGGTAGCTTGATTGTTTTTGTCGGTCGGAATATTTTCAACCAGGTTATTTTCTGTAGATAGAGAATTAAAGCTTATGTATCCAAGCAGGCCGGTAAATAGAAGAACCCCTGCTGCTGCCAGCCACTTATAATAGAATATACCTCGTTTGTAACGAGCAGCTTCTTCATCCTCAATACCTGTCCACAATTGTGCTGACGGTATTAACTCCGCCCCATCAAAAGCATTCCTCCAAACCTTTTCGTATTGACCTCTACCCATATTATTGGTACTTTTTACAATTCACATTGTTCGCCTGGGATATCATTTGTTGCAACAGGGTCCTGGCCCTTGCATATTGTGATTTGGATGTTCCCACGCTTATTTCTAATAACTTGGCAATTTCACGGTGCTTGTATCCCTCAATAGCATACATGTTAAAGATTACCTGACAGCCAATTGGAAGTGAATGGATCATTTTAAGCAACTCATCCAAACTGGAATTTGAAATAATTTGATCATTCTCCGAGCTATAAGTCACGTCATTCAGCTCCACCATCGGAAACAGGTATAGTTTGCTACGCTGAAAATTTAAGGCAGTGTTCACTACAATTCTTTTTATCCAATGTCCTAAAGTACTTTGCCTCTTAAATCCACCTATGCTCTTAAATATTTTAATAAAGGCCTCCTGTAAAATATCCTCGGCATCAGCACGGTTCCTACTGTACCTCACACAGACCATAAGCATGGTTGCTGAATAACGTTTGTAGAGCTCTTGTTGTATGATACGGTCTCCATCACAACAACCCTTAATAATTTGATTTTCATCTAGCATTAAAACAATCCCGAGGTTTGACTGGTTGAGTCCTACTTACTAGACTCGGAATACGCTAAAAAGGTTGGAATTTCGGTTTCTTTAAAGAAATGGCTAGTTTTAGTTGGATATGCATAAGTATTTATTGTTAAAGATCAGAAAACCTCTGGTTTTAGGGTTGTGCTTTTTATGGATTATAGGTTGTGTTCCCCTGGATCAAGCCAGTACCAATCTCAGTACCTCTTCTTTCCCAAAAAAGCTACATTTTGATAACCGTGTGTATGAGCAAAATATAAAAACCGTCAGGCTCTACCCCATTCAAGACTCGTACGACGATGTTATTCAGCCAGCTGTATTAGCTCTTCAATCGCCCAGGAGTCTGATCCTGGAATTCGATCAGCTTTTTGGTGATTTTCAGAGTTTTTATGCCAGATTGGTTCATTGCAATACAAATTGGGAGAAATCAAAACTGAGCAACTCCGATATTTTGGTACAATTTAATGAGTTTCCTATTACCGAATATCAATACTCCTTTGGGACCAGAACACCTTATGTGCATTATGAGTGGAAAGTACCACATGTGAAAAGATCTGGGAACTACCTGATTAAGGTTTATCGTCAGGGCAATGAAGCTGACCTTATCCTTACCAGAAGGTTCATGATTTATGATAATCGAATACAGATTGACGCTTCTGTAGGTATCTCTCAAGGAATTGTCGAACGTGACTTGAATCAACAAATTGATTTTAGTATACGATATCCAGACTTCAATATTAGGAATCCTTTAGAAGATCTACATGTAATTATCAAGCAGAACAAAAGGTGGGATAATGCAATCAGTGGATTGTCACCAACTGCGGTAAAGGAGGACCTGGCAACTATTGAGTATCAATTTTTTAATTTGGAAACCAACTTTATGGGAGGAAACGAGTTTCGTTTTTTTGATCTGCGGTCATTGAACATTCTTGGTCAAAATATTGCCAGTATAGACAGGAATGAAAACAGGGTGGATGCTTTCATTTTGAAAGATGAACTTAACCTACATCGTATTTATGGAACTTTTCAAGATATCAACGGGGAGTACGTAATAGGCAACTTGGAATCTGATCCTGCTACTATTACCAGTGACTATGTTTTTGTCCATTTCTTTCTGGAATCACCGCTCAGGTCTGAGGGAGTTTTCATATTGGGAGCACTATCAGACTGGAAATACATTGATGATAATTTGATGACTTATGACAATCAGCTTAATGGATACACTAAGTCAGTGCTGCTTAAGCAGGGCTGGTATAATTACATATACTATATACCCGAAGAAAAAGACCCTTACCACTACGAAGGCAGCTATTTCGAGACAGAAAATCTATATGAAATTTTTGTTTACTACAGTCCGATTGGAGCAATAGCTGATCAATTGGTGGGTTATTCAAACATTACTCACAATCGACGTCCCTAGCTTCCGCCTTACCCGTCATTTAACCTTTGACTTGACACTAGGATGGCAGTTCATACCGCTGATTTTCTTTCCCGGGATCGTTCCCAGTAGTGTCAATCATGCCGAAACCCTTGTAGCATAGTTTACCCATACCTCCGGTGAAGAGAAATTCCTGAACCTCAGGCGCAGCATATAGTGTAAAGGGCAAAGTATATCCACGTACTTCATATTTAACATCCTGATCGAACATAGGATAGATGCGTGCAAATTTTTTCTGACTGGCTTTTATTTTGTTCAAGTACTTATTGTCAGGAACAATCTCAAATTTAAAAAAACCTTTTAGCTGTTCTTCCCCGTATTTCCCAATCAAACTCATTCTTTGAAGTGTGGACTCATACAATGAATCAGAAAATGCTTCGGTCTCAGGAGAAATAAACCTTTTGCCCTGATCATCATTGAATGAAGGCTCAAGTAATACCAAAGGTGAGATACAAATGTATTTCATGGACTCTTCAAATACCGGCAATTCTTCTACCTCTGCGTATTCCGGTTCCAGCAAAAGGCTTCCAACTTCAACTTGAGAATATTTAAATAACTGACTCAGTAGGTAATCAATGAATGTTTTATCAAAAGAAGATATTACCAATGTTACTTTGTTCGAGTAAAAGTGTAGTCCATTTCTACTTACTTTTGTCTGGCCCTTTAATCCTGAAAAATTGAACCACTTATAATCAGCATAATCCGACACACCTCCTCTAACCAAAATGCCTTTAAGTAATTGGGCTAACAAATACTGATGGTGAAAGGGCACTGAAGCTCCCTTGTTCTTTAACTGAAATATGATCCGAATTCTCAACTTCCTGAACTTAAAAAATTAGACTAAACCCGGAGACAAAAATTATGTAACCTCTCCAACATCCAGTAAATCAACACATTTAACTCCTAAAAAAAGTAAAATTCTGGTAATAGTCCAAAATCAACAAAATAAATGTTAAACATTAAACCGAAAGTGCATGACATCTCCATCCTCAACCTGATATCCTTTGCCTTCAATAGCTATCTTTCCAGCCTCTTTACAGGCCAATTCTGTTCCATATTTCATATAATCATCCAATTTGATTACTTCGGCTTTAATGTAACCCTTTTCAAAATCAGTATGAATAGTGCCCGCAGCCTGTGGAGCTTTCCATCCCCTGCTTAAGGTCCATGCCCTTACTTCTTTTTTTCCCGCTGTGAAAAATGAAATCAAGTCCAATAGTTCATAACAAGCTCTGATGAGCTTATCCAGGCCCGATTCTTTTAACCCATACTCGTCCATGAACAAACTCTGCTCCTCGGGGTCGAGTTCAGCTATCTGAGCCTCAATTCCGCCTGAGATAAGGATCATCCTGGCAGACTCCTTGGTAGCTATTTCTTGTAAGATATCACTGAATTTATTTCCATTGGGAAGCGATTCTTCATCGATATTAGCTACGTATATTACTGGTTTAGCAGTTAGAAGCTGTAAATCAACTACGGCGTCAAGTTGTTCCTCGGAACAGTCCATAGCCCTGACGCTTACCCCTGCAGTTAGTTTGTCCTTTACAAACTGAAGATGTTGCATGACGCTCTTTGCTTTGGCATCAC
The DNA here is from genome assembly GCA_003232185.1 of Flammeovirgaceae bacterium. GTDB lineage: Bacteria > Bacteroidota > Bacteroidia > Cytophagales > Cyclobacteriaceae > SZUA-3. The sequence goes on from QIMC01000402.1 coordinate 4,056, forward strand.
CTGATTTGGCAATCTTCTCCAACTTTTGGATCTTCTTATCAACAGATTCCAGGTCCTTCAATTGAAGTTCATTTTCGATTATCTCCCGATCAAATACCGGGTCTATTCCACCAGCAACATGTGTAATATTGTCATCTTCAAAACATCTAATGACATGAGCGATTGCATCAACCGTTCTGATATTGGATAAAAACTGATTGCCCAGACCTTCGCCTTTACTTGCGCCCTTTACCAAACCAGCAATGTCCACAAACTCAATAACGGTTGGAATAATTTTCTCAGGATTTACCAACCCATCTAAAATCTCCAACCTGTGGTCTGGTACTGTAACCACACCAATATTTGGCTCAATGGTACAGAAAGGATAATTGGCAGCCTCCGCACGCGCACTTGAAATTGCATTGAACAAAGTGGATTTTCCTACATTAGGAAGCCCCACAATACCAACTTGTAAACCCATTTAATTATTATGTTGAAACTGTAGACCTGATTCTAAATAATTTGTTTCAAATTACCGAGCAGGATTTTCATAAAAAAAGCTCTTGAATAAATCAAGAGCTACAAATTTAACTTAAGGTTCTGGTTATTCCCAGCTTAATTCTTCACCTAGGTCAGATTTTGACTCAACCTGAACTGCCTGTTGGCCCTGCTGATCCTTGTTTTTTTCCTCGAATTGACTAAAATCTATCTCCGGCATCAGTTCGGTTTTTACATGATCTACGGTTCCGGTTAGTGCATTTACAAATTTATCGAAGTCTTCCTTATATAGGAAGATTTTATGCTTTTCGTAAAAAAAACCATCTTCTTTATATTTTCTTTTGCTTTCGGTGATAGTTAAATAGTAGTCATTTGCTCTGGTTGCTTTAACATCGAAGAAATAAGTCCGCTTCCCAGCCCGCACTCTTTGGGAATAAATTTCTACCTTGTCGTTGTCTTTTTTCTCTTCCACAATCCTTAAATTTATGTACTTGTAAGCTGTAAAAATAGGAATTTTGATAAACTATAAAAATAAAACATATATTTTCCGTTTAAACTTAAAAATTATGTCTACAGGTATCAGCTACTACATATTAGCAAGTTAAGAGAAGATTTATATGGATATAAGCTTAAAACATATTAGGGAAATCGGAAATATCGAGCTGTTGGCAAGACAGATGGTGGAGGGGTTTATTACTGGTTTACACAAGTCACCCTATCATGGGTTTTCTGTGGAATTCGCAGAACATCAGTTGTACAATAGTGGAGAAAGCACCCGACATATCGACTGGAAAGTTTTTGCCAAAACCGATCGGTTATATACCAAAAAGTATGAAGAAGAGACAAACCTCAGGTGCCACTTAGTCCTCGACTGTTCCTCATCGATGTATTACCCTCAGCACTCTAAAGGGAAAATTACCTTTAGTATAATGGCTGCGGCTGCACTTACCTATCTGCTCCAAAAACAAAGAGATGCTGTAGGTATTTTTACTTTCACCGACCGTTTAGACATTCAAACACCTGTGCGATCAACTTCTACTCACGCACATAAAATTCTACTGATTCTTGAGCGATTACTTAAAAAGGATGCTCAAAATAAATCAACTTCAATAGCTCCGGTATTACATGAAATAGCACAGAAAATCCACAAACGATCTTTGGTGATCCTATTAACTGATATGTTCCATAATCAAAATCAACATGAGGAAGTATTTACTGCACTACAGCATTTAAAACATCAAAAAAATGAAGTTTTAATATTTCACATTACTGACCATGACACGGAATTAAATTTTGAATTCGAAGACAGGCCCTACGAATTTATAGATCTCGAAAGTGGAGCAAAGACACGCCTGGTTCCAGGCCAAATAAAAAACAGTTACCAGACGGCCATGAAACAATACCTCCAAGAGTTAAGAATGAAATGCAACCAATTCAAAATCGATTTGGTGGAAGTTGATGTAAAGGATCCTTTTCAAAAAGTACTAACTCAGTATCTGATAAAAAGGGCACGAATGAAATAGGTCGTTAGTTATGCCTCGCCTGCCTGCCCGCCGCATAGCTATTGGAGGCGTGGCCGGGAGGCAGGAATGATGAATTATTAGTGATAAATGATAAGTGATAAGGTTGGTAGCTTCGAACAGAGTTCTTGAATCCTACCTGAAATTATTAATTGTTAAACGTGCATCTTGTCTTTCTTTCCCAATAGCTCTTCTTCCGTTTCCTCATGGTCTGGATCAGGTATGCAGCAATCAACCGGGCAAACTGCGGCACATTGTGGTTCTTCATGGAAACCATTGCATTCGGTACACTTACTGCTGACGATGTAATAAAACTCATCAGAAACGGGATCCTGTGATTTATTTGCGTCTTCAGTTGAGCCGTCTTCCAACACTGTTTCAGTGAGTGAAGTGCCTCCCGCCCAAGACCATTCCATACCACCTTCATAAATAGCAGTATTTGGGCATTCCGGTTCGCAAGCCCCACAATTGATACATTC
>QIMC01000403.1 GCA_003232185.1 Flammeovirgaceae bacterium
AACATTGAATTCAAATAATCGAAATGTTTGCCTCCTATGATGCGCGCATAGGCTTTACTGGATTCAATGCCATTGCCATCAGGATCAAAAAACTGATCTACAAAGCGACAAATGTGCTTCAAGAGTTCTTCTTCTACCGTTTCTTCTACCAGTACATAATCTGGAGCTATACAGGTTTGCCCGCTATTAATAAACTTCCCCCATACTATTTTCTCTGCGGCATCAACCAGATTGGCGGTTCGGTCAATAATTACCGGAGATTTCCCCCCCAATTCCAGGGTTACTGGTATTAGTTGACGGGCTGCATGCTGCATAACAATTGAACCTACGGCTGGGCTACCGGTAAAAAATATATGGTTGAAAGGTAGTTGAAGTAAGTGTTCTGCTATCGTCCTGTCCCCATTAAATACTGCCACCTCCGAGGGGTCAAAAATTTCATCAGCCATCCGGGCAATTAGTTCTGAGCAGTTAGGTGTTAGCTCAGAGGGCTTTAGTATAACAGTATTACCAGCTGCCAAGGCAGAGATCAGAGGTCCCAGGGTTAAATTAAACGGAAAGTTCCAGGGAGATATAATCAAACAGACCCCTTTGGGCTCATAATGAACCGCTGATTTTGTACCCAGCAGGGAGACAGGTGCCGCTACTTTCTTAGGCCTGATCCACTTATTGAGATTTTTTATGGCATGATTAATTTCAGAAAGCACTACGTAAACCTCGGTTAGATCTACCTCTTCTGCGGGTTTTTTAAAATCTCGATAGAGCGCTTCCTGAATGGGAATGCGGTTATCCTCAACCCATTTTTTTATTTTCTTTAAACGTGAAATTCTGGATCTAACGGATTCACTCCGCCAAAGCGTACTGGTGGCTTTTTGCGCATTGAATATTTTTTTGGCTTTTGTAGCCTCCAATTTTTCAATTGCCGGCATAGAAACAGTAGAATCGATATTAAACAAAAAACCCTGATCTCAGTTGAACGTGTTACTGAGTATCAGGGTTCTTAACATTTTCTAATTTTTTATTCTGATAAGATCTTAAATTCGACTCGACGGTTTTGTGCTTGCCCTTCTTCGTTATCATTGCTGGCAATGGGCTTGGATTCACCAAAACCACGAGAGACCAGTCGATCTGAGCCGATTCCAATTTCAACCAAATAGTCAAAGACCGCTTTCGCTCTTCTGTTTGATAGTGCACTATTATAATATTCCGGGCCCAAACTATCAGTATGGCCGGCTATTTCAATTTCGGCACCTGGGTTATTCTTCATGAACTCAGCCACTCGCCGCAGCTCAGGTTTAGAACCTTCTTTGAGAGAGGATCTATCGAAGTCGAAGAAAATATTGTTCATTACAATAGTTGCTCCGGTTTCAATAGGCACCAGGTACAGATCCTGATTGATTTCTTTGTACTCTTTCAAGTCATTCAGGTCTATATTTGCATTTATTGCAATATAACCTTCCGCTTCTGCCAAGTACCCATATTTCGCACCGGACGGCAGAACGATTTTGTAAGCTCCGGTAGTTGGATCAGATGTTGCCAAGCCAATCTCTGTACCATCAGGCAAACGTTCATATAAAATCTTTACATCACCCAAGGCCTCATTAGTTTTGGAGTTATATACTCTCCCCTGAACCAATACTACAGGAGCAGGTTTGTAGAATACCGGCAATTCAAGTTTGAAGATGTCCATGTTGTCGGTACCCACTCCTCTGGAGTAGAATGCATATTCTCCGGATGCTGGGATATTAAAGAACTCATCATCGTTTTCAGAGTTGATATCTGGCCCTAAGTTTTCAGGTTCTGACCAATTCTTCCAAGAGTCATCAAGACGCCGTGATACAAAGATGTCTGTGCCACCAAATCCTGCAATACCATCAGAACTGAAGTACAAGGTTTGATTATCGGCTGCTAGAAACGGCGCAGACTCCTCACTAGCTGTGTTTACAACGCTACCCAAGTTTATCGGTTCACCCCAGGTACCATCGGGTTTCTCAAAGCTTGCATAAAGGTCCCGGTCTCCATAGGAATCTTCCCGTTCAATTGACATCAACAGAGTTTTGCGATTGTTGGCCATATAAAAATTGGCCTTCTCACTGTAATTATATAGGTTTTCAACCACAATGGCCTCAGGCTTTGACCAACCAGATTCAGTTTTACGACTTGCTGATAACCCTGCCTTCATTTTGCCATTTGGTAGGTACTCATTACCAAGTAATAGTAGTATACTGTTGCCATCGGGTGTAATTGAACTGATATAGTTAGGCCCTTTGTTGTTTAAAACGGGTCCGATGTTCCGCGCTTCTTTCCAACTTCCAGTGGTTTCATCGAGCTCAGAATACCATATGTCTTCATCGTCTTCCTTGCCCCCTATGTTGCCAGGATGATTGCTTCTACTAAAAAACAGAGTCTTTCCATCGGGGGAGATAAGCGGTCGGAATTCACTTACTTCACTGTTTACTGTTGGACCCAGACGCTCAGCTTCCAAATTTTCTCCCAGGTTTTCAGTCACCCTTATCAGGTTTTCAACATTAATGGGAATTTCAGAATCGGATATTCCAATGGCATCAATGCTGTTGTATCCGGGAACTCCACGGCCGTCGAGCTCTACTTTGACGGCAACTACTTCAAAACCGGTGGGGTTAAAGAAAATGTTAAGCAGTCTGCCATCTTCCCCGATTGGCCTGGAATTGAAAGTAAACACCTCGGTCTCATTACCACTTTTGTCATAAACATACACAGTCGAAATAGATCCCGGATTGTAGGATTCACCAACAGCTATTTGTTGGATTATCATTGGTTTAGTAAATCCAACTTTGATAAACTCAACCCGGTTAGGGTTTTTGGGAGTCCAGGCGTTGGGATTCTCACCGCCGTTTGGGAGTACATTTGGTTTGTTTAATGCTTGGTTTGCGGCATACTGCATTGGGGATAATTCTGAGGAAAATTCAATTACCTCCGAGGCCCATTGCACGTTCTGGGCCGAAACAAATCCAGAAATAATGCAAAACAAAACAAGTGATAGACAACGAATCATATCCAAAATTTTATTAGTAAATTTATATTCTTCTTAAGATAGTTAAAAAAAATAAACAAACATTACAACGTTTGCTTATTTTGATGCTCAGAATAGAGTCCTATTATACCGCAAATAAATAAAAATTAATGACATTTTTATTTATTTTGAAAGAATTCGAACCTCAACTCGTCGGTTTTTCAAGCGGGCCTCTTCTGTGTTTTCAGTAGTAATTGGGTGGGTTCCACCAAAAGCTTTGTACTTGATGCGGTTCTTTCTTACACGCTGTGAAAGTAGATATTCCCTCACCGCCAATACCCGATCTTCTGAAAGCTGCATATTTCGACCTGGGTTTCCTCTGTAGTCGGTATGCCCCTCCAATTGAATTTTCATTTTGGGATTATTGTGCAGCATTTGAGCTAATCCATTTAACTCCTCATAGGATGATTCTAATATATCAGCTTCACCCAACTCAAACAGTAAATTGTTCATCCGAAGTATATTTCCGTTCTCCGCTTTGGTCATTAGATAGTCGCGCTTAATTTGACCATCATCATCAATATCATCAATATCTACTACATCAAATACCGTAATATACCCTTGAGCTGCAATTTTTAAATTGTATTTTTTTTCGTCCAGCATATGTAATTTATACCGCCCGTCCGCTCCATTCGATATGTGGCCTACATTGTTGGCCCTGGGCATTTTTTCATAGTTGATATAGCCCCGAATGGGTTCATTTGAACCGGCATCAAGGATATGTCCATATACCAAAACCATCTCATCTTTGGGATCAGCTTCTTTATCAACGTTGAAAAGTATAAACTCTTGAGCGTTTGCCCCAATTGATACCAGCAGTGAGATAGTACATATAAGCAGGGCAACCATGTGTTGAATTGAATATCTCATATAATATTCTTTTCGTTAAATTTAGATTAATATTTGGGTATTCATCCTAGATAAATATAACAATTTATAAGAATGGGAACAATAAAAAATGGATTCATTCTTACAGCGTAAGATTAACTTCGATATAGGTTACTCTTAATTATAAGGCATTTACATTATAAAAATACAATTAGAGTAAATGATAGAATCTCCTGGTTAAGGATTCACTACTAAAAGTACTATATTCGTAGGTAAAGGCGGACGATCTGTTCACCGTTCTTTTCCGGTTACTATGTCAAAAAAAGTGGATCGTTTTCATGTAATTGATCAACTTGAAGAGCTCAAAAAGGGATTAAGTAGCATTCTAAACCATGAGCAGGCATCTTCTATTGACAATCCTTCAAAAACCAACGGTTTACAAAAGCAAGCTACTTCTAAGCATGCCGACATTAAGCAAAATGATATTGCCTTGCTGGCCAATTTCCAGATTATAAGTTCTTCTAGAAAGATTACTGAGAGAGAAGGCAATGGAATAGACCAAAATTTGGACAAGCTTGGTGACCAAACGCTGATTTTATTGGACATCAAAGGCCGAATAGTTGCCTTTAATAGAAGCGCCGAGTCAAGTATTCATGCCTTAAGCGGCAAAGAACTCAAATTGGGTGGGCATTTGGAGAATATTTTGCCAGATGAAAGTAAAGAGGACTTTAAAGAAGAACTAAGGCAAGCACTAAAAGGAGTTACTTTACACCTGACCAGTCAGTTGAAGTTCAGAAATGACCCTGATCAATGGTACGAAGTTAATATATACCCGGTACAGAACAGCAACTCCAAAGTAAACCGTGTTGTCTGGACTATGGAAGACATTAAAGAGCGAAAGGCAGCACAGGCGAATTTAAAGGCTTTACAAATTAATTTTCAATCGGTATTTAGGCAAGCGGCTGTGAGTGTGGTATTAAGCAATACCAATCTTCAGGTAATTCAGGCCAATCATAAATTTTATGAATTGATTGAGTACTCAGTAGAAGAATTTATGGCTTTGCCGCCGCTGAGTATCACACATCCCAGAGATTTACCGGAAAGCAAAAGATTGCTAAAATTGCTCTGTGATGGTGAACTGGATTCATTTTCTCTGGAAAAGCGACTTATTGCTAAAACAGGTAAAATAGTTTGGGTATATATCACTACCAATATTATAAAGGATCCTAAGGGGAAACTAAAATTAATTATATCAGTTGCCCAAGACATAACTGATAGAAAACATGCTGAGCAAGAATTGATCTTTAAAAGCAATGAACTGGATACCTTTGTTTATCGAGCCTCACATGATCTTCGAGGTCCGGTAGCTTCTTTAATGGGTTTATTCAATGTGGTACAAACAGAGTTTAAAGAAGATGCTCATGCTATGGAATACTTTGAGCATTATCACAAAAGTGTTATGCGTTTGGATAAGATCCTTCACAATTTAATCGATCTAACAAAGATCAGGGAAAAGGAAATGACCCCAACGGAAGTGGATTTGAATGATATTATTTCAGATTGTTTGTCCACAATTAGCAATGCAAAAAATTTCGAAAAAATACATTTTAAGATAAAGAATAAGGTTGAATTCAAAATTCATACTGATGCCAACACCTTAAGAACTATTCTATTTCATTTACTTGAAAATGCGGTTAATTTCATGCAATTGGATAATCCCAGGTCTTTTGTAAAGCTGGATATCAAACATGAAAGTAATTTTCTGGTAATGGAGGTAGCTGATAATGGTCAGGGGATCAAAAAGGAACTTCAAAGTGAGGTGTTTAACATGTTCTATCGTGCCAATGAATTCAGCACCGGCTCTGGCTTGGGTTTATATATAGTGCGCTATGCGGTAGAAAAGCTAAATGGAAGCATTCAGTTAAAAAGTAAGGAAATGAGCGGCACCAAAATCTCTGTATATATTCCTTACGTCAACCAGTCCCTGGATACAACCATTGAGGCTGCCAGCTAATCCATAGGTTTTTTGTTGAAATCCCTCTTACCTACTCGACTTGAAAATAAGATAGCCAATGTGCAATAAGAATCCCCGCATGGTCTTCAGATTTTGAGTAATAGAACTGGTAGTTTTTGCCTTACGCTCCATTAACCCAATCTTGAAAGTCCGGGCTCTACACTAATTTTTCAACCCAGAATTGTCATTTATTTTTACTCACCATAAGTGCTATGTTTCCGTTGCAAACATCTTCTGTGCCTTCATGCCTCGCCGTCGGTTAAGCCTACTGTCTAATCCAGGTTTATTAACCTAATCACCAGCTAGTACCGGGAATATGCGATTGTCAACATTGATTAGATGGAGACGGTCTATCATTTCGATCATGACGCT
>QIMC01000254.1 GCA_003232185.1 Flammeovirgaceae bacterium
TATGTTCCGGCCGCTGGGCGGGGTTCGGTTACCAATCGTTATGGCTATTTTTCACTACCGGTGCTGCAAGGTGATAGCGTTATCATCAGTGCTGTGGGTTATCGAAAACAAAACTTCATTATGCCTGGCAACCAGGGAGATAGTTATACGGTTTTGATAGAGATGATCACAGATACTACCATACTTTCCACTTTGGAAATATTTCCATATCCCACCGAAAAGCTTTTTAAGGAAGCAATACTGGCTTTAAATCTCCCAGTAGACGATGTCAGTCAGGTGGACAACCTGGGGCAGGAGGTACTGGCCCGGATGGCACAAAGTATGACCATGGATGCCAGTCAAAACTACAAGTACTACATGAATCAACAGTTTTACACCCTGCACAATGCCTATTCCCAACAACGTTTTAACAACCCCCTGCTTAATCCAATTAACTGGGCCAGCTTTATCAAATCTTTGCGGCGGGGCGACCTAAAGAAAAAGAAGTAGCAAATTTAGGTATTATTGCACGCTCCCGTACAAATTTGTACGTCAGCGAACAACTTGTCCCTTTCTAATTGGCTTTGAGCCTTATTTAATGGATGGCATAATTATTGACATCTTATGGAGACGATAGGTTAATTTGACTCATCAATCATGCTAAGAAACTATTTCAAAATCGCCTGGCGAACCCTACTCAAACATAAAGGCTTCACTTTTATTAATATCACTGGTTTGGCTATAGGCTTTGCCTCTTGCATACTCATCACTCTCTATATTATTCATGAGACCAGTTATGATAAGTACTTACTCAATTCCGAAAATATTTATCGAGTGGTAGGGGAATTTAATGAGGATGGCGTAATGGAAAAAGGCATTCATCACTCAGCGCCTGTGGCCCAAACCCTTGAAGCCGATTTTGGTGAAGTAGACAAGGCAGGCCGGATCTTGGACATTCCTTTGTTCAATGGTGCAGGAAATAATGAGATCAGAGTAGAAGGTGAAATACGGGAGTTTCATGAGGAAGGATTTGCTTATGCTGATCAATCTATCATTGACATATTTAATTTGACCATGATATATGGCGATGCTTCCTCCGTCTTAAAAGAGCCCAATACCCTAGTAATCTCAAACAAAAAAGCCAAGAAATATTTTATGGACCAAAACCCCGTTGGTCAATCTATCATACTCAACGGAGATCAAGCCAGTCCCTTTAAAATCACTGGCGTTATGGAGGATTTCCCTAGTAACTCCCATATGGACTATGACTTTTTCCTTACATTATCAGGCGTAGAATTTGGGGAGGGAGAACAAACAAGATGGTCTCAATTCAATTATTATACCTATGTACAGCTAAAGCCAACTACCAATATTGTTGAGTTCAATGAAAAGTTAACCAGTACTATTCGCGACACTTATCTTATTCCGTTTCTCAAAACCATTGATGATGCCTCGTGGGCGGAAGGGATGCAGTTCACATTGCAACCTATTACAGCCATCCACCTATACTCCTCGGATATATATGAGGATCATACCAGGAGGGATATTCGCATCATTTGGCTTTTTGGAACCATTGCTATATTTATTCTTATTATTGCTTGTATTAATTTCATTAATTTTTCCACTGCGAGGTCGGCAAACAGGGCGGTTGAGGTGGGTCTAAGAAAAGTATCAGGGTCGTTTCGAAGAGACTTGGTAGTTCAGTTTTTAACAGAATCAACTTTGGTCACCTTTTTGGCCTTTGGCTGTGGACTATTACTGGCCAAATTAATATTACCCTATTTCAATAGCCTCGCAGGCAAGTCTTTGACATTTCCCGAGTTGGACGGATGGTTGATCCCAGCGAGTATCTCTATGGCCTTGCTGATTGGTTTTCTGGCTGGGATATATCCTGCCCTATATCTCTCTGGATTTAAACCTATCCAAACATTAAAAGGCAACCTAAGCAAAGGGAGTAAATCAAAAGGACTGAGGAGCGCTCTGGTGGTTTTCCAATTCACTACGGCTATCATTCTTGTGGTAGGGACAATGACTATTAGCCGTCAAATGAATTTTATCCTTACAGAAAAAGTTGGATTTGAGAAGGATCAAGTAATTCAAATATATGGCACAAATATGCTAGGGGATCGGATTGAAACCTTCAAGTCGGAACTTAAAAACCTTATTGGAGTTAAGAACGCCTCCATTAGTGACTATCTTCCTATTGAAGGCACCAAACGCAATCAAAATGGCTTCTATTATCCGGGGAGGTCTGACCCGAATGAAGGAGTGGGCGGTCAAAACTGGATCATCGATGAGGATTATCTTGAGACTTTGGGGATTCAGTTGCAGGAAGGGCGAAATTTTTCAAATCAATCTGGTATCAATACTAAAACTGTCATCATCAATAGAAAAATGGCCGAACAACTAGGTTTGAAAGATCCTGTTGGAAAGGCTTTGGCGTTCTATGCCGGAGAATTCGAAATTATTGGGGTTGTGGAAGATTTTCATTTTGAAACCCTTAGAGATAAAGTGACGCCGGTGGCAATGCTATGGGGCAGTAATGCTTCTATCATATCGGTCAAAGCAAATACCGATGATATCCCAGATCTATTAGACGCAATGGAATCTAAATGGAAAGAGTTCGCTCCAAATGCTGAATTTAGATACGCCTTTATGGACGTGTCTTATGCCAATATGTACGCGGACGTACAACGAGTTAGAGGTGTTTTCACCAGCTTCGCCGTTTTGGCCATATTGGTAGCATGCTTAGGGTTGTTGGCGCTTTCCGCTTTTTTGGTGGAACAACGTGAAAAAGAATTAAGTATCCGTAAAATTTTGGGCGCCTCGGTGCAAAGTCTTTTTCAACTAGTCACAGGGCATTTCGTTGGATTGATTTTTATTTCTATTGTTATCGCAATTCCCATTGCATTCTTCATGATGCAAAATTGGTTGGAAGACTTTGCGTATCGCATTGATATTTCATGGGATATATTTGCTTGGGCTGCGGCATCATCAGTTTTTATTGCGCTCCTTACCATAAGTTATCATGCCATTAGATCTGCTTTTGTCAATCCGGTAATCAATCTAAGATCAGAATAATTTTATGATTGTAGGTTAATTTGGAACAACAGCCAACGGTTGCAGTGGTTAGTGTCTCAATCAGTATAACCAAACCTGCGTTTTATTTAACTTCTACACTTGAGTTTAACTGTTTCCAATTTTATTAATTTCTGATGGGCGGTTATCAACCATCCCAGAAACAGATATTGAAACAATTCGTTGGGCCCTGTTGGGTAATCCAAGAGTTTCTACAGAGAGATATTTAAAAGGAGAAAAAGTTAGAATTAGTAATGGGCCCCTTTGTGGTTTGCAGGGAACTATGGTGGATCAAGGTAAAAAATACTTGTTGATTAGAATAGATGCTATTAGTAAGAGCCCTCTGGTTAATATTCCAGCGGGTAATGTTCGGAAATGGATCGCAAATATTTAAGGCGATATATACCTTTAACCTTTGAACCGTGTGGTAAAATCCCAATAACTTAAGACTGAGAATATGGTAAAATAGAAGAGGCTTATGATATGGTAGTTCTCAAAAAATTGGGCTGGTTTGGGTGCATAATTCAACATCATAATTGGGAAAGAATAAGGGAAATAAATAACATATCCACTTGTACCATTAAAAAGAACAGAGAATGCCACTCCTACTAAACCAATTCCAAGGTTTGCTATTAGGTTTTTAATTCTGAAACTAAGCCAGAAATGGATTGCAATAATAGCAAGTGTACCAACGAAAAACCTTGTCAAAAAACTTAAAATGGTTTTCCATTCAGGCGTATAAGCCAAAAAATTTAACTGCGCATTTTGATACCCTAACAATGCTCCACTTCCCCATGTAAGAATTACAAATAAAAAATAATAAGCAAAAACTAAGCAAAAGACGAAGGCATATTTACTAAAATAATAGGTGCTTTTGGAAATTGGCAAAACAAAAATATGCTTCCAGGCATTTGATTTGTTTTCAATATTAAATAGTAAGTTAATAATAAGAATAAGAAAGAGGGGTGTAAAAAGTGTAATGCCATTAAAAGATCTCAAGAAAATTTCGCTCCACGGATTTCGCCCCGATTCGGGAATAAATAACTCGTAATTATAGACGTAGGTAATAATCATGGTCAACGGAATAATAGCTGCGCCAATAACCGTTAGCCATAGTGCAATTGTATTTTTTGACTTGATTATCTCCGCGCAAAAGGAATTGATTAAAGCAGACATCTTAATTTTTTGTGATTTCTAGAAATATTTCTTCTAAACCATTTGCAACCGCTTGCAAGCGATAAATGTCTAATCCTTCATTAACAAGGGTTTTCCCTATGTGCGCAATTTGTGCTTGATTTTGAAACGCAATCTGAACGATGTTTTCCTCATAAGTAATTATTTGATAATGATTTTTTAAGAGATTAAAAGCCCTTTTGTTGTTATCTGTTTCAATTTGAACTACCGGATTCCCCTTTTTCAATTTCTGTAGTTCTTTAATAGCCCCTTGAAAAATTAGTTTTCCCTTATTAATGATTCCAAGATGCGTAACTAGTTTTTCAATTTCGGAAAGTAAATGACTTGAGATTAAAATTGTAGTACGAAAGTCTCTATTTAATTTAACAAGTAATTCTCTTATTTCTATCATTCCACGCGGGTCAAGTCCATTTGTAGGCTCGTCTAATATGAGTAGCGATGGTTTTGATAAAAATGCTACAGCCAATCCTAAACGCTGCTTCATACCGAGGGAATATTCTTTTACGACTGCTTTTGAAGCCTCAGATAAGTTAACAATGTCTAATACCTCATTGATTCTTTTTTTGGGAATATTTCTTATCCTTCGTGTTATGTCAAGATTGTCAAACCCACTCAAATGCTCATATAGAGAAGGAGTTTCAATCATTGCACCTACGTTTTCAAAAATCTTTGGTTTATTCTTTGTAAGGGATTTACCAAAAAGCCAGATTTCACCACTTATGGGGGTAAGCAAGCCAAACAATAATCGAATTGTCGTCGTCTTTCCAGCTCCGTTTGGCCCTAAAAATCCATAAATGGTCCCTTTTTCAACAAGAAGATTGATATTGTCAAGAATCAATGAATTTTTTTTAAAACCAAAATTCAAGCTTCTTGTCTCTATAATTTCTTCTGTCATTTTGTATGGGATGAAATCAAAGTTAAAGAACTACTTCATACGGAACAATACAGCGGTTGGAAATAGCCTTTTCGCTAATCATTCTCAGTTTTAATAATCATGCTTTCCCGAATCCATCCATATTTATTTTGGATCCAGACCATATACATAGGCTCTGGTCCTTCTTTGCATCCTTGAATAATTCCGGTTAATTTCCTGCCTTTGTATACGAAGGTTACTTTGCTGTCATGACCGTATTTGTGAACCATTTGTAAACTATCCTAAAGCAAGAAAGCTCCTATTAAGGAGCTAACTATTTGATTATCAATCACGCGCCCGGAAGGACTCGAACCCTCAACCCTCTGATCCAAAGTCAGATATTCTATGTCTAAACTCAATCCTACTAGAAGAACCCTAGTGTTTACCAAAAATTTGATCACCCTTAAGCATGATCTGAGTCACCCTCAAACTAGTGCGGCCCATAATTTCACTGAAACTTTCTATCGGTATATCATTGCCCAAGTGACCGTAGTCGCGAGTGTTGCATGGCAAATAAAAAGTGCGTTTTATTTAACTTATCCATAATTGTATTTCTTCGTTATTATCCCCTTTGGTTCCAATTTCTAAGTCAAATCGCGGTCTTTAACAGCGACATCCATTACTCACGCAATTAGAGTTAAAAAAACTGATCTAATTGTTCTTAGAGTTGATTATTTTGTAACAAGCAAATTTATTACTCGGAAACTTGCTTTTCAACATAGAAGGTTTTTGCAACGGAAACATAACACCGCTATGTTGAGTAGGATAGCTATCGGAAGATCCCGCCTGTCGGTTTACCTGCCTTTGGCATGGCAGGCAGGCAAGTGCCTATATTTTCCCATAGGGATGCCTTTGGCATAGTCAGTTAAGGCTCGGAATAGATTTCTAATGTATAAACCGGGTTCAACCAATAGGAAACCACAATTGTCTTAGACGTAGGTAGTTGGATAAAATCTAATGGTGTTGATTTACAGAACTTTATTCTTATATTGATTCACTTTCGTACATTTTCAATTCAAAAACCAACCAAAACAATCCAACTATTATGAAAAAATATGTAGTAGAATTCATCGGTACAGTTTGCGCAGTTAATGGACTTGGGGACAATAACTTTATGGCACCCGTGGCCATAGGTGCCACCTTAATGGTAATGATCTTTGCTGGTGGCCATATCTCAGGCGGACACTACAATCCTGCGGTATCAGTGGCAGTACTCATCCGGGGAAAAATGGAATCCAAGGACTTTGTCCCTTACGTGGTTGCTCAGATCCTGGGCGGAGCTGCTGCCGCTTTAATTGCATCAAATGTATTTGGTTTTTCAGGAACTCCTGGTACACTCGAAGTAACCCCTGCCCTGCTCGCAGAAATTCTTGGAACATTTGCTTTGGCTTATGTGATCCTCAATGTTGCCACCACCAAGAGCAATGAAGGAAACTCATTTTATGGGTTAGCTATTGGATTCACAGTCACCGGTATGGCTTATACTT
>QIMC01000038.1 GCA_003232185.1 Flammeovirgaceae bacterium
TGATGGGCACCTTCTGTGGATCGCCGCTTAAATGGATATCCTTTCCGTAGTAGCCAACATAAACGGCATCACTTTTTATTCCAACCCTTTGTAATACGTCCTTTAATCTGACACCGGTCCAACTTGGGCTGCCCACAGCTCCGATGGTCCATTGGTTTCCTTTGGCGGGAGGATCAAATTCCGATCTTCCGTTTCCACCACATTCCAATACCAACTGATAAGTGTAATGTTTAAATGCGGATTTTAGTTGAGCCAGGGTGAAGGTTTTGGTATCCACCGCCGATTCTCCTGAGATTTCCAGGGTCCACTTTTCGGGATCAATAGCACTGGGAACCAAGCCATTGTTTCGTACAAAAAACCGGTCCATTGAAGTAACCGCCTCATCAAGCAAATGGGCTGGTGTTTCAACGTTCCAGGGTCGGTCATTTAATACCAACAAACCAGGATGCTTACCAGATATCCCTGAGTGCATATTATTGCAAGCACTCAGCTGATTCTGTGCGAACAAAGAAGGTGCCAGTAAACTACCAAATCCTATAGATGAACCGGTTTTGATAAATTTTCTTCGCGACCAGTTGAAATGTTGCTCGAAGCCTCTCTTCATAAAGCAATCTACTAGGATTTCACCATACTTCCTTAACCTCTTAAAATGAATTATGCACCCCATTTAATGGTGTACCCCAAGATACCTGGTGTCTAAAACTGCCTATTTTGTTAATTGAATCCAGGTTAAATTAAACCATCAAATACGTAGTTGAAAGATCCTGAAACTATCTATAACTCAGGTTTCCACTTAATAACGTGTTCGGAAGACTTGTCACTTATTTCTACCGGCAGAGAAGATAAAATTTCCTTTTGCAATGCCTTAATTAAGCCTTTTTTCAAGAAGCTTCTATGCGTTACCAAACACAGCTCTCTAACCGGTTTGTCTCCTTTGAACCTTCTCAATCTTTGTTTTTCCTGTTTCCTCCATCCAATGGTAGCCATCTCAGGTAAAAGGGTATAACCTAGTTTTTGATCAATTAAATTCCTCAATGTCTCAAGACTTCCACTTTCAAGCTGAATGGACCTGGTTGAATCCTGACTGAACTCTTGCCCACACAAGGTGGCCACCTGGTCACGGAAACAATGACCATCTTTCAGCAACCACATGTCACTGATGTCCAGATTATTAATTTCTATTTCGTCCTTAACCTGTAGCCTGTGGTTGGTGGAAAAATACAACAGAAACTCTTCCTGAAACAACGGCAAGGAATGATAATTACTGGGTTCGGGGGGCACCATTATTCCGACATCCAAGAGGTCTTTACTTAGACGATCAAGTATCTGATCGCTTAACAGCTCATGCAAAATCAATTGTGTGTTGGGGTATTTATCTACAAATGATATAAGAAATCGTGGTAATAAATACGGTGCCAGAGTGGGAATAATTCCGATTCGCAAATCACCTTCAATTACTCCTTTCCCATCCTTTATGATTTCTTGAATTTTCACCAAACTTTGAATGCTGTTGCGTGCCTGTTCTATGACCTTTACTCCCAATTTGGTTGGTATTACCGGTTTCTTACTGCGATCGAAGATTAATACACCCAACTGCTGTTCCAGTTTTTTGATTTGCATACTTAACGTAGGCTGGGTAATAAAACAATGTGCTGCAGCTTTAGCAAAATTTCTATGAGTATCTACAGCCACTATATATTCCAACTGGGTGATTGTCAGGTTCATAAATATAAATATAACTAGTATAATTTTGTAAGCCTGATGGCCCATGCTGCCGGGCTTTCTATTTCACCTTTAGTATAACCTTTCCGCTATTTCTGTTCTCTTCCATGTATTGATGGGCTTCCTTAACATTTCTCCATGGGAATACCTTGTCTATAACAGGTTTTAACCTTCCGGTTTTTAAATGGTCATAGCAATGTTCACGGAAGTCATTCACCAACTTTCCCCGGTATGGGAGCGAACGGAAACGTAGTGTTGATCCAATAATGGTCAGTCTTTTGGTCAGGATTGAGATCAGATTTAGGTCTTCAGATCCCTTTCCTCCAAGGAACCCTAACATTACTAATTTACCGTCAACAGCTAGTGCATCCAGGTTTTTCTGAAAATATGATGTCCCGATAAAGTCAATTACCAGATTTACCCCGGAAGGCGTTTGCTCCTCAATTATTCTGTTGAATTCATCCTGACGATAATCTATGCAATAATCAGCGCCTAGCCGCATACATATTTTGTGCTTGGTTTTAGAAGCAGTGACCAGGACTTCTGCACCTAATGTTTTCGCCAATTGGATACAGGCACTACCTACTCCACTGGCCCCAGCATGAATTAATATTTTATCATTAGGTTTTAATCCTCCCAACCAGCTTAATGCTTGCCACCCGGTAAGAAAAGCTTCCATGATTCCAGCTGCCTGATTCATTTCAAGATTATCCGGTATTCTTAAGATCAGGCTCTTATGTACTGCTACATATTGGGCATATCCACCACCTGAAAGCAATGCCATGACATTGGCTCCCTCCCATTCTTGCGCCCCAATGGAAGTATTCACCACTCTGCCGGCAATCTCCATTCCTAGTATGGTAGAAGCACCGGGGGGAGGAGGGTACAGTCCCTTGCGCTGCAAAATATCTGCGCGGTTAAGTGCTGCCGCCGCTACTTCAATCAAGACTTCATCATCAGAAAGATCAGGAACCGGAACCGCTCCTATATACATCTGGTCGATGTCTCCAAAGTCTTTTAAAAGTATGGCTTTCAAATTTGAAGATTAGAGTACAAGTATCGTCTTTGACTTAGCTAACCCTGGTTATAATAGCTCGTCATTTCCACTTTATGTTACAGCCAACCGAAGGTATTTGTGCAGAAGGAATATCCTTGTTAGCAATCAAACAGTCTAAAGCTTGCCTTAAATCTTTACCTGTAACCGGAAGGTCATTACCTGGCCTGCTACCATCCAGTTGCCCACGGTAGGCTAGCTTCATATCAGGGCCAAACAAATAAAAATCCGGCGTACAAGCTGCTTGATAATCACGAGCCACTTGCTGGGACTCATCATACAAATAGGGAAACGTATACCCAAGTTCCAGAGCTGTTTCCTTCATCTTGTCAGGACCATCCTGAGGGTAATTAATGACGTCATTGGAACTAATAGCAATAAAAGAAACCCCCTTACTTTGATAATCATTGGCCAATCTTAACAGTTCGCTATTTACGTGCTTAACGTAGGGACAGTGATTACAAATAAACATGATAAGCGTAGCCGTTGAAGGTTTTATAGTCCTAAGAGACAGCGTGCTTTCTGACATAGTATCCGGCAAGGTAAAGTCCGGAGCCAGGGTACCCAGTGGTAGCATTGTTGAAAGTGTAACAGCCATAATAAAGTGTTTTAGCCAGGATCAGCCTGGCCCATAAACCTTGTCCAGGCATAATTTTTCCGGTGGTTCAAATATTCTATGTGAGACTCATAATAATATGCCTCTCTTTCAAAACTAATATTTCGATAGGCTTTTTCAAAGTTCCGGTACTGAAGGATTCTAATAAGAAATTCTATAAAGTACCAAAGATAAAATGGAAGGATTAAAGTTTCCAGTTGTTGTTTCAGATGAATTCTTTCATGATTCACCAGGCGCTCGGTAATTTCGATTTCCTTTCCGATCAAAACGAATGGATACAGGCACATTCCGCTGGCAAACCCAAATGAAAGGATTTTTACTAGCCTGGTCTTAATAATCATGGTGGATGATAATTATTACTGGTACAAGTTGCAATTAATAAATGTTAATCTCCACTTGAGGTAATTTTTTCTTGATTTTTGTCATTTTTGCATAAATACCATCTACCTAATGTTTCAATATTTCCTATGACCATTGGCCTAATTTCTGACACTCATGGCTACCTGGATCCTAAAGTTCTATCTTATTTTAATAGCTGTGATGAAATATGGCACGCGGGAGATATCGGAACTCTTACGGTGCTTGAAGAGCTTGAAAGTATCAAACCTACTTTAGGAGTTTACGGCAATGTCGATGGTCAGGAGCTTAGGTTAAGATGTCCACAAGACCTATGGCTAAATCGAGGAGGGGTTCGAATATTGATCACCCACATCGCAGGCAATCCGGGTAGATACAACCAACGGGTCAAATCAATGTTGAAATTGTCGACTCCAGATATTCTAATTTGTGGACATAGCCACATACTCAAGATAATGAAAGATGCTGCATTCAATAATATGTTGCACATCAACCCCGGTGCGGCAGGGAAACATGGATTTCATCATGTCAAAACCATAGTGCGAATGACCCTTAATGATGGTAAGGTCACCAATCTTGAAGTAGTAGAAATGGGGAAAAGAGGGAGTTTATAAATATTAAGAATGGGGCTATTCTTCTTCTGGCGAAGCAACAACTTCTTCTTGCACCGCAATTGGCTCAGTGGTTACCTCCAATTTCTTTATTACCGGACGTCGGCTCAACTGCTTAATTCTCTTGATTCTATTGGCTGCCTTGGCCTTGTTTCGACGGTCTTTCCTTTTTAATCTTGTTACTCCCATGATTCTATAAATAAAAATCGAGCTGCAAATTTAGAAGTTTCATAGGAATAACCATGCAGTGAATGGAATATTTTCTATTCACTGCATGGTTATGAATCCAAATCGTTGCTTTTTTGTACTTTGATAAAAGAATTTCTATGAGTTCAACTCACTTGGGCATTCCAAAAGGAACCCGCGATTTTGGCCCTAATATAATGGCCAAGCGACAATATATTTTTCAGAGTATACAAGGTGTATTCAAAAAATTCGGTTTCCAACCGCTGGAAACACCAAGTATGGAAAACCTATCAGTATTGACCGGAAAATACGGAGATGAAGGAGATCAGTTACTCTATAAGATTGTGGATTCCGGGGACTTTCTTAAAAAAGCAAACACCGCAGATTTTGAAGCCGGATACAAGAAATTACTGCCGGCAATTGCCACCAAAGGGCTGCGCTATGACCTAACCGTACCATTTGCACGTTACGTTGCCATGCACAGACATGAGATCTCTTTCCCCTTTAAGCGTTATCAAATGCAACCTGTATGGCGTGCCGATCGTCCGCAGAAAGGAAGGTACCGGGAATTTTACCAATGTGACGCCGATGTAGTTGGTACCTCTTCCTTGTTATGTGAAGCCGAGATTATTTCTATGATCAACCAGGTATTTTCAGTACTTGGTCTGGTTGATTATTCCATTAATCTAAACCACAGACAATTGTTGGTGGGTATTTCGGAAGCCATTGGCGCGCCTGGTATGCAAACTGAACTCGCAGTGTCTCTTGACAAGCTGAATAAGATCGGACCGGAAAAAGTCCTGCAGGAATTAGAAAGCAAAGGTTTTAAAAGCCATCAACTAACGGCGCTTGAACCATTATTACAATGGCAAGGCACCTGGGAACAGCTGAGGGATCCTTTAAGCGAATTTTTAAAAGATTCAGCTTCAGGACAAAAGGGAATCGATGATATTGAAGTAATCCTGCAACATGTCAAAGCCATGGGTCATACTGATCCTAAGGTAATAGTCAATGTGAGCCTGGCCAGGGGGCTTGCCTATTATACCGGAGCCATCTTCGAAGTAGTGGATAACAAGGTGAGCATTGGCAGTATCTGTGGTGGTGGCAGGTATGACGATCTAACTGGTGTTTTTGGTCTACCGGATGTATCCGGCGTAGGCATCAGTTTTGGAGTGGACCGCATCTATGACGTAATGGAACAACTAAATTTGTTTCCTGATGAAGATTTAAGTTTTAGTAAAGTGTTGCTGGTGGCGCTTGATGACCAAAGCGAGCACCATGCATTGGGTGTTCTCTCCAACTTGAGAAAAAATGGAATTGCCTCCGAAATATATCCAGACCGGAGTAAGCTTAAAAAACCGCTTAGTTATGCCAACAAGAAAAGAGTTCCTGTGGTGGTGTTGATCGGCCAGGATGAAATATCAAGTGGCAAATTAACTGTAAAGCACATGGCTGAGGGAACTCAGGAACAGCTTACTGAGCAAGAGCTTGTGGGCTTATTAACCAAAGAAAATGGATAAGCCTGAGGAAAATAAATTTGTAGCATACTAAAATTCTAAGCGCTTGATTGCGTTTATTAATCATAATATAGTGCGATTACCATCTATTACCCCATAGTACCCCGTCCAGTAGGTAGACTTATGTGTAAATCTCTTTTCCATATTAGCTGGGCTCTACTACTGGGTTTATCA
>QIMC01000148.1 GCA_003232185.1 Flammeovirgaceae bacterium
TCAATCTTCAAATCAAAAGTTGGCAAACCGTCATCAAACCCTTCTGAAGATCCGCCACAAGGACTAAAATCCCACCCGTGCCAAGGACAACGCAACATTCCATTTTCAATACTTCCTTCACCTAATGGCCCTCCTTGATGTGGGCATTTGTTTTCTATGGCATAATACTTCCCCTCAAAGTGGGTCAAACAGATTCCCTTATGTCCTGCTATTACCGTCATTACTCTTCCATCAGGAAGTTCATTTTTGTTATCTAATACTTTATGCCATATCAGTTTATTGCTCATATCAATGTGCTTTTATTAATTTGTTTGTATCTGTATGGTTGAAAATTTTACCATAAATATCTACTGTTATTTCTTGTTTTGATTTCACAAAGCCTTTTCCGAATGGAAAAAATACTCCCTAACAAACATGTATAAGGGAGCATTTAATAGTTAATAATAATTTTTTTAATGTGTTGCTATTGTTGAATATTTATGAATAATAGCATCCAATGCCGCTTCTGTTTGTAAACCGTTTATATTTTCTTTTACTTCTCCATCCAGGATAAAGAATAACGCAGGAATGCTACGAACAGAAAATTTCAGAGCCAACTCAGAATTCTTGTCTACATTTACTTTGGCGATAACAAAATCTGATTTGTGCTTATCAGCTAATTTCTCTACTATCGGTAATAATGTCTGACAAGGCCCACACCAATCTGCATAAAAATCTAATAATACCGGTTTATCTCCTTTAATGATTTCTTGGTATTCTTTTATGTTTTTTATTTCTTTCATTGTAATAAGTTTTAGTTATTGATTAATTACAATGCAAAAATGAACCTTACTTTAAGGTTAGTGATAGGCCTTTATTCCTTATGTGTTGGCAATAATTCCCTTTTATTTGGAAAGGCGGTAATCGTTAGGTGAAACACCTTCTTGATTCTTGAAAAAACGACTAAAGGCTTGTATATCGTTAAACCCAAGTACGAACCCAATTTCAGATATTGGTTGTGGTATTGGCTAAGACCGATTTTAGGTTTAGGTCGTAGAACCGCGTTGCTTAACCTACGACCAGTAATATGCACTGGTTGTAGCATCCGCTACGACCGATTTTAGGTTTAGGTCGTAGGACCGCGTTGCTAATCCTACGACCAGTAATATGCACTGGTTGTAGCATCCGCTACGACCGATTTTAGGTTTAGGTCGTAGAACCGCGTTGCTAATCCTATGACCAGTAATATGCTCTGGTTGTAGCATCCGCTACGACCGATTTTAGGCATAACTTATAACTAAGAAGAGGCCTCCTCCAGAATCTCCTTGATTCTTCTGGAAACAATCCTTTCTTGTCCTGGTTGCATCATCCAGGTGGTAATTCCCACACTTTCTTTATCACCCACTGTTTGAATGGAAGGATGTCCTTCACGTAGTTTTTGGCGCATCTCATCGGGGGTGATCTTTACTTTATCCTGATCCCAGGTCAGCTTCAAAGAGGGTACATGATTAGCAATTTCAGGTACATGTATGGTAGGCTCTACTCCGTCAACTGAACCGGCAGCATCGTGAATCATCTGAATTTGATACTCCCATAAAGCCCACTCTTTTTCATGATCTTTGGAAATATAAAGCTCCAATGCCACCAACATTCCAAGAATTTCCTCTTTGTTTACCTTCATTCCCCTGCCAACGGTATTTCCACGAGGAGGTGCATGCAATCGTGCTGCTTTTATCAAGTCTTTTTTGCCTAATAGCAAACCGGCACTTTGAGGACCTCTAATACCCTTACCTCCTGAAAATGCCACCAGATCAAAGCCCATCTTGGTGTATTTCCAAAGATTTTCTACAGGAGGTACATCGGCGGCACAATCGTTGAAAGTAGGTATTTCGTGTTTTTTACCCACCTCGATCCATTCCTCATGTTTAATCTCACCTTTGTTGTTATGAGCATTCAGGAACCACAACATGGCGGTTTTATTGCTAATGGCTTTATCCAGATCTTTTCTGGATTCAACATAAATAATTTCTACCCCACAGTTTCTAATTGCGTGGGCATAGCCAATTTTATGAGATTTTTGCATGATAACCTCACTCTTCAAACCGGTAAGGTCTGGGATTTGTTCTACCTTGCTCTGATCTAATCCAGTCAGTACCCCGGCAGTGGCCAAGGTAATAGCTGAGGCACATCCAGCAGTAACCGTCGCATATTCGCATTGAACCAGTTCGGCTATCCGCTCACCAACCCTGTCCTGCAGGTCATCTAAATTCACATAATCACCGGTAGCGTATTTTATGGCATCGATTACCTCAGGAGGCATCAGAGAAGCTGTCATTGAGGTATAAGTGCCTGCTGCATTAATGAAAGTACGAACTCCTAACTCCTTAAAATAATCCCGGCGAACCAGAGGTGCCGCAATACTACCGGATGCAATGAACCCGGTTCCAAGTAATCCACCTACCATGGGTAGCCCGGATAAACTTTTCAACAACTTTCTTCTACTAATCATCACTAGTGGGTTTTAAATCAATCTAAGGCTGCAATGCAGTCAATTTCAACCAGGCTATCACCTGGTACACCACCGTAGGTTGCTACCGTGGTTCGAACTGGAGGGCTATCGCCAAATCGTCCCCGGTAGGCCTCATTCATGGCCTTGTAGTCCGCTAAGTCATGCAGATAAACGTTTACCTTCAATACTTTATCCATTGATGAGCCATTTTCCAGCAAGGCTTTTTCAATGACATCCAGTACATGGATGGTATGTGCAGTAATATCACCATCAAAGTGAGCACCTTTACCAGCAATGTACAAGGTGTTTCCATGCTTTACCGCACCTGAAAACAGTGGTTTTTGCTGATCAAATACTACATCGCTAACCACTTTTTTAGTACTGGATGAAGCGGTAGTTGCTGCTTTGGCCACTACTCCGGTACCCATTGCTGCCGCCCCGGCAACCATGGCTTTTACCATTTTTCTTCTACTATTCTTTTTCATACTGTATGATTTTTAGTTCATTTATAATTACCAGGTTCTGGTTTTTAACAGTTCCTGAATCTGTTCTTTGGGAACCGGCAGTTCATCCAGATGGTCTCGTAACCATTGAGAAAAGTCCTTCTCAATCTCATCAGACCATCGAGCATCAATCTGACCCGGGGAATACGTCCCTTCTTTTAATCGCATAATTCCAAACTGATCACGTAACATTACCAGCTCCGCGGTCTCTACTATTTTTGATGCAAGGTGCGCTGGAATAAAAATTACACCCTCACCCTTGGCCAATACCACATCACCGGGCAATACGGTTGCCGCACCTATACGAATGGGTGTATTAAGCCCAGCCAGCATAACTTCCTTTAAATAAGAGGGGTGCCAGTCACGTACAAATGCATTAAAGCCATCAATTTTCATTAAGCCATCCATGTCCCGGGAACTGGCATTGAAGACTACACCTTTTCCAGATTTAGCATATATTGCATTGCCTAAATTATCTCCGATTAAAGTCCCATCTACGATTTTCCCAAAAGCATCGGCAACGTAAACATCACCGGTTGACAGCATATCGATGGGCCAGCTGTTTGGGCTACCAACCCGTCCATCCTTTTTACCTTTTTCTATAATTTGGTCACTTATATCTGGCCTGTTTGGCATATATAAAGCAGTCAACGCCCGACCCACAATAGCTTTATCTGCATAAAGCATTTTCCATCCGCCCTCGAACTGATTGTGATAACCCTCACCACGTAATACGCCCCAGGCCTCTTCAATGGAAACTTTTTCCATTCGCTCCAATATGTCATCAGGAACTTTCGGTCGACCATCAGGAAATCGCTCTCCCTCCCATTGAGATGTATAGAATACCATTAAGTCTCTGGATATGGTTTGACCATAAACGGGTATGGTTAATACCAGAGCCAGAATTACTATTAATAACTTATTTAAATTTATCATTTGTAATTTATCATTTATTCTTTTGAATCTTGTTCAACTATATTTGATGCTTTCTGTTCGTCTTCCGGTGGCCGTTCGCCCCACCAGGTAGCCAGTGAAGAACCGGATATATTCATCCAGGGACCAAACACCGCCGGAGCAAGGCCTATGGTCGCTACTTTTCCCATTTCCAGGGCAATTCCAGATGCCAGTCCGCCGTTTTGCATACCCACTTCAAGAGCAATGGTACGACAATCTCTTTCTGGCAGTTTTAGGAGCCTGCAACCCCAGTAACCCAGAAAATAACCTAACCCATTGTGTATAATAGCAGCTGCCACTAAAGCGACTCCAATAACCAGCAGGCTGTCCCTTCCTGCCGCAGTAATAATAGTGATAATAATGGCGATCCCAGCCATGGAAACGATGGGCATGGCCTTGTCCAACCAGGGGGCTTTTCCATGAAATAACCGGTTAAATATTAATCCTCCAACTATGGGTAGAATTACAATCTTGGTAATGCTCCACATCATGCCCCAGAAATCGATCGGCACAAACTCACCGGCGAATAACTCCATCAATAACGGAGTAGTAAGCGGAGCCAACAAGGTAGAAACTGCTGTAAGCGTTACTGATAATGCCAGGTTGGCTTTGGCCAGGTAGGTCATTACGTTTGAAGCCAAACCACTGGGAGATGAACCAATTAGGATAACGCCGGCAGCTATTTCCGGTGGAAACCCAAACAAAGTGGCTAAAGTAAAGCCAACCACCGGCATAATAGAATATTGGCACAACAAACCCACAAGCACTCCTTTTGGCATTTTAATCACCCCTGCAAAATCCTTTACACTCATGGTGGTCCCCATTCCAAACATGATAATTTGTAACAGAGGGACTATTAATAATTTCAATTCGAAATTGCCCTGTTTAACAAAAAAATCCGGATAAAACATAGCGGCGGAAACGGACGCGAAGATCAGTACAGTAAAAGAAAGCCCTTTCAACAGGCTGCTCCCCCTAAAACTCAGGGCCAACAAAAGGAGAGAAAGAATCACAAAAGGCCCGAGCTGTTGATCATGCCCCTGAAACCATAACACCAGAAATGCAATAAAACTAACCAATGCTCCCCAAAACGTATATTTATAAACTCCTTTCATATCTATTTATTCCAGACAGGACTACTAATTCCATTTAAGTCATATACTACTTTCCCATCTCGCACCGTCAACTCACACTCCAACTTCATGGTACCATCCATTCGTTTTCTGTGCACATCAACAAATCCAAACGCTCCCTCCCTCAACGAAAACAATGCAATGTCTGCTACCGCACCCTCCGACAAGTGACCCAAATCCAATCGTTGTATCACCTGGGCTGGTTTCCAGGTAGAAGCTTCTATAACTTCTTGGGTATTCATTCCCATATTAAGGAATTTTGACATAACATTTAACATATCTTTCATCCCAGCATTCATACTGCCGGTATGAAGGTCAGTACTGATGGTATTTGGATGGAACCCCTGTTCCATAGCAGGGATTGCTTGTTCAAACAAAAAGCTACCTCCTCCATGACCTACATCAAAAATCACTCCTCTCTCTTGCGCTTGTTTTACATAGGGCTCCAGGTTACCATCTTCATTAACTATTGGGATCCGGCCCTTCACGTGGCCGAAGGTATGGGTCAATATATCACCAGGTCTTAATTTTTCCAATAATAGCGTCTCCAAAGACAATTCTGGAATCACTCCTCCAAAATCGATCATAACCGGAATATCAGCCAAAACTCCAGCCGCTACACCACGCTCCACCGGGTCCCATTCGGGGCCGGCATAATGTGCAACCTTTACCCCTACCACCACATCTGAGAACCTTTTGGCGGTGCTGGCGGTCAAATTGGCATCCATATCATTCAAATCTTGCTCCCAGGATCCGCCTTTCATGCCCGTTCCTACAATGTTGAGAAATACCAGAACTCTTGTTTTGGATTTATCTATAGTCTGGGTTTTAAACTGTTCGAAATTTCGCCAGCCGGAACTGCCAACGTCCACTACCGTGGTAACACCTGCCTTAAAGGTAAGTCCGTCCGGTTGAACGCTTAAAAATCCGTTAGCCAGATAGTTGTCCTGACCATGGAAATTATGGGTGTGAATATCTAGTATACCCGGGGTAATGTACATACCACTGGCCTGAATCACCGTTTCTGCAGTGTTAACATCAATATGTTCTGATACGCTGGCGATTTTTCCGTCAAGCACCGCTACGTCCATGGGGCGGTCAATATCATTTTTAGGATCAATTAGGTGACCTCCTTTGAT
>QIMC01000019.1 GCA_003232185.1 Flammeovirgaceae bacterium
TGCTACCTCATCGCCAGCAAGCTGAGAAGCCTTGGCCTCATCCCAGAGGTAGTCGATGTGTTTAAATGTTTTTAGTTCCATGATATCCTAGATGCTTTCTAACAGCATGTTTATGTTTTTTGATCTATATTTAGTGATGCTATTTCAAATTTATTGTTATTTATAGATCAAATCAATGCACAAAGTGAGCCAATATTTACACTTTTTGGACCTGATATGAAGGATTTCTTTAAATACCTGACAGTTGGAGAGGAAGATAAAAAGTGGGGCTTGTTTCTTACGGTGGTGGGTAAGGCCAAAATTGATCCCCGGTCTCCTTATCCCTCCATTGACCATCCCACCGGATATCATTATAACTGGGAAGATGGACGGGTGCTGGAAGAATATCAGTTGAACTATATTAGTGAGGGCCATGGGGTGATGGAGTGCGATCGGGGTAAATTTCAGGTAATACCCGGATCTATTATAATCATTCGCCCCGGGGTATGGCATCGGTATAAACCTGAGAAGAAATCCGGATGGCAGGAAAACTATATTGGATTTGATGGAGCAATAGCCAGGCATCTATTGGATCAGTCCATATTTTCCTCCCAACAAGCAGTTATCCATTGTGGTTACCGGGAAGAATTTATAGACACCTATTTCAAAATATATGATCTGGTACAAGAGGAAGCCCCTGGATTTCAACAAATCACCTCAGGCCTGGTGATCAAATTGCTGGGTAATATCGTGGCTTATAAAAAGCAGCTGGACTTTTCAGGTAAGCATATTGAACAAGTAATTCAAAAGGTGCGGTTCTACATTCATGAACACATCGAGCATGAGATAGATCTGCAAAAAGTGGCTGAGGAACATCAAATTGGCTATTCCCATTTTCGTAAGATGTTTAAAAAATATACCGGTGTTTCGCCCCATCAATACCACCTGGAACTAAAGGTCATACGTGCCAGGGAACTGCTATTGACTACCGACAAAAGCATTAAAGAGATCGGGTATGAATTGGGGTTCCGGTCTATATATTATTTTAGTCGTTTTTTTAAGAATAAAGTAGGGGTCAACCCATCTGAATTAAAACAGGTGACATCGAGAAAGATTTAATCCGATTAATAGTACTCCTACTTCACAGGCGCTACAGGGTATTTCTTCATGAGCTTAGCCATGTTCTTTGGAATGCTCTTCTCTCTTTTCTCTGGCTTTTCTTTTACCGTTCCAGTAATAACTCCTTGCCATACTAAATCTTTACTGCTTTCATCGTATATATCAATTACAAAAGTTCCTTCTTTATAGTCATTCTCACTATAGGTGGTGGTGGCGCTTCCCATGCCCATTCCGCCGTAACCCATGCCCCAGCCACGGCCCATGCCGTAACCCATTCCACCGTTATAATTGGTGTATGCGGTGGTGCTGGTTTTATCATCGATTACTATAAAAACAGACACTGTTGCATCTGCGTCTGCTTTTACCAGATTCATTCCTCTGGCATCGAACTCTGACTTTAAAGATTCCAATATGCGTTTTTTATCAAAATCGTTTAACTGTTTGTCACTGTCCTTTTGCCAACCTGCAAATGCGTAAGATTTATATTTAGTAAAATCTGTATTTTTGTCATAATCGCTATTAACTTTTTGGGCGAATGCCGAACTTGAAAAGAATGCTATTAATAGAACAGATGTAAAGATAGAAAATGATATTTTCATGATTTGATGAAGTTTAGTTAGTTCTTATTTTAGTATTTAATTACTTGATTCCATTTCCACAACCTGGTACAGATCCTTCCCATTTTGAGTCAAGGGCTGATAATAGGTATTATTATAAACTACATAATTTTGGCCGTCAATCTCCTGTTCTTCTCCTCCATCAGGAATATTGGTCACTACTGCACCAGCCGGGGCTTCAACCACCTTGTAACTATCTCCACTCGGGACATAAAATGCACCTCCGAAATAATAATAAGGGTCATCGTTTAAGGTAATCTTTTCAACTCCCTCCGGCAATGTATTTACTACAATATTTGTAGGTGGCACTACCACGGTATAGCCCCCGGATGACTCTGTATAGTACACCCCCTGATCGTAATAGTAATTTTGGTTATCCAAAGAAACAATAATAGCGGTAGTGGCCATAACTGCTACAAAAAATCCAAAAGGATGCCAGTGCGGGCCATAATAATAAGGCCTGTATGGATGATAGCGATAGGGATAGTAACCGCGATGTCCGTTGTAGTACCTGTTGTTATGGCTGTTATTTATCCGCACATTCTTATTTACATTCACATTTACGTTTGTGTTGCGGCTGTTGTCAATATTGACTTTGTTTCCGGAAATGTTTTTTGATTTATCTCCTCCTTTTATTTTAGTGTTCCTGGTATTGTTATTTTGGGTGATGTTACTTTTATTTCTATTTCCGGAATTAGCAGCTGGACGTGGCTGGCTTTTTTTAGGCTGACTATATTCACGAGTTTGCGGACGATTGGCAGATCGATTTGCCCCACCGTTTATAGAACGTCCTCCACCTCTATTTCCACCCATTTGAGCGCCACCGCCACCTCTACCCGCTGGAGCGTGTCGCATACGCTGGGCCATCACATCACTTATTGATAAGCTCAAAGTAACTGTTAGTGTTAAAAGGAAAATGCCATACTTTTTCATGTCGTGGAGGTTTTAATTTTTGGCCTGTAATTTAACCCTGTTTGCGCCAGCCGGAGGCTCAAATTCAAACAGTAAATCAGGTAATTGAGGGTCGATATTCCAATTTGAAAAAACTGCTTCATAATATTCACTATTGTCAACTGCGGATTCAATGATTATCTTGTACGGTAAGTTTGTAGCTTTATCAATCCATATCTGGAGTGTTTCATCTTCGTTTGAGGCTTCAATGGAAACGCATTCCACTTCATCAATTTCTTCCTCCCCGAAATACAAAACTTCATGGTAATTTTTAATAATGTCATCCGTAAAACTTGGATAAAAAAAATCGGCTGCTGGAAAATCAATACCGAATTTGCTATGAAGAGAATCCATCATTTCAAGAGTATGTCCGGTTGCTTCAACTGTAGCGTACTGATTTTTATCGTACGAAAAATAGGCCAGGCTGTTCCCATTGAACCAATAACTTTTTTCTCCTTTTGTCCCAACCGTATGGATATACAAATTGTCTCTGCCACTAAAGTATACATCATGCTCGTTGGTGAATTCAGAACTATTATCTTCTGATACCGTGGTATTTAAGGTATAACTACAGGAATTTAACTTACCTATGGTTTCGCTTAACTTATCCAGGTTTTCTATGGCCCTGGTATCATACTTGTTATTGTCTGACTCACAGGCTAGTAACAATAATACGGGTATACATAAATACAAAGTTGCTTGTTTAATCATGTTATGAAGTGTTTGATGTTCATGTTATCCATAGAAGAAATAATCAGTTAATTCAGTTTAATAGCCAGTCCTCCCCCAAATCCAAACTGGTATAGGGTTGAGTAAGTGCTAACACCTGCACCCCCGCCGCCAGTCCCAAAATAGAGTCCGCCTCCAACGGACTGTACTGCTGAAAGCAACTGAGCGTGTACTATAATCCCAGCCCTTTCGCTGGCCCAAAAGGTCAATCCACCCTTGAGACCCCAGGCAAATTTGGTAACGTTATTGGAAATTCTGGTTTCCGGATTGGTGGCATTGGCAAACATCACTCCAGCCATTATGCCTCCCTGGGCCTCGATATTTCCACTACCTAGCATAACATGCCGTACTCCTCCAAGCATGATGTAGTTAATGGCTAAATCAAAGTCTGTAGTTTGTACCCCTGGTTCTGGCCACAGAACGTAGGTGGTTGGTGCATTGGTGTCGTGGCGTAAATACGACAATTCAATTCCGGATTCCGGTGTCATTCGGTATTCTGCTCCAAACCCCCAAAGAAAACCACCCATTATTTTGCCATCGTAATAACTATTCCCTGTATCGAAACGTGCATCAAAACTATTGTCGAAGACATAATTTCCGTAGAGATTTAAATATAGCCCTTCGTCACCCTGGCTCTTACCAGGTGTGATACAGAGGCAAACGATGCCTATTATGAAAATAGTAGTATTTTTCATTTGTCGTTTCATAATTGAAATTAAGAGGTTTTGTATAGATTATACGGGTACTATCTGCAATTCACCGCAAATATAGTCTATAATTAATATTGTTACTTTAAATAGTCCAAAATCTTCGAAAGATGAGTTGAAACACTTAGTATCTCTCTGAAGTTTGTAAAATGGTTGTTCTAAACACAATTTGTGTATAGGACAACCATTTTACAAATCCCAACCAACAGTAGTTTGAAGTACATAATCGCTCTTGGAAGCTCCCTCAACCGGTTGATTATCGTAGTTGAGGGTATAACCCAGGTTAATGTAAAAGTCTAATGGCAGATCGTATTTTAAGTCAAATTTAAAATCGGTTCGGACCCTGTCACTCTCGGATATACTGGGATATACGGTTACACTGGTAAAAAGACTCAGATCACCCATATCAAATATATCAAATTGACCTCCCAGAAATATTTCCTGTGAACTCTTTCCTTCTATAGTTTCATCTGTATAGGTTTCATTATTCCAAACTCCGCCGGCGTTTATACCAAGTTGTACTCGGTTGGTGTGCACCAAATATTTTCCAAGACCACCGCTGAAAGCAGATCGCAGAGCTAATTTCTGTTCGTCGTTTGACAAGAAATCCGCCTTTCCTATGAGATACCAGTCATGTTTAAGGAAATACTTGAATGATATTAACCCATCGGCCCTGCCAATATCTTCTGCATCATCCTGAGTGCTAACAACCAGATCTAAGGATCCGTTAAGGCTCCAAAAATCTGCCAGATAACCCAGGGCAATTCGAGATGAAAGCTGGCTGAGGTTGTTGCTTTTAGTAAAGTTATACCCTATGGACACTGCAGCGCTTAACCTGCTTATAAAGTTCTTGTCCAGGGGATTGATATAAACCAGGTCAATTAAATCAATCACTCTTGATGAAACAGAATCTCCAATTATTATTTGATGGGGGTTGGCAGGGTTGGTATTTATGGTTTGATTAAGCCTGGTGCCATCGAAAAGTGTGATCAAATAGGTTCTGGGACTGTAAATTTCTGATACATGGTCCCATTCTATTTTGAAGTCAGAATCGCTGTAATCGGTTTCGATTTGAATGATGCCCCTATCCATACTCTTGATCTCTCCAACAATGACATTGCCATTGCTAAGGATCAAGCTGTCAGTCTGGGCTGATATTCGGTCAAAACCCGAGAACCCCAAAAGCAGAAATGCCAGAATTGAAGAATTTCGGGCATTAAATTTCGGTTGATGGAAAAGCAAGAACATATTAAGTGTTTTTGGGAAAAACCACAATTAGATGTGATAATAATACATATACCCTTCAAACGCAAATTGGTTGAATGGTCTCCAATTTCAATCGATTTTTATGAAATCAGGATAAATACAAAAGAATCAGAAAAGAGCCCACGCTAGCAATAAGTCCCCACATGAAAAAAGTATAAGCCCAATGCAGTCGGAGATATTTCTTGCTTAGTATTTTGCCCTGGTTGTGTATGTCAATAATAAGGTTATCATGTATCTTCTCTCCGGAACAGAGAATCTGGCGCATTTCATTCATATATTCTGCCTGAGACTGTTCATTTATATATCCAAAGAACAATCTGCTTTGTTTCACGGAAGGTTTATCTGATACAGTTTTTATAATTTTCGGCTTGGCCGCAAGTACAGAGAAAATGGCTGATATGAGACACATTATCAGTAATATACCAAAGGGAATGCTCAAAAGATCTCTCGCTAAAAAATCGGACTCATCTATTGTGATACCTGATCCCAATAGAGTCATAATTATACCTATAATCAATGTGTCAATGCCAATGATCATACCCGCCTTATTGTCCGCGATTGCGATGTGATTGATCTGTTGTCTCATGGTGGCCCTAAACAAGGTTTGTATGCTTCGTCTGGAACCCTGTTTCATCTTTTCAACAGGCTGATTTTCTTCCATTCTGTCCAAATTGTTAGTCGGGTTAGGAATATAGGGCTTTGATGAATAGAAGCCAATTTTTCTGACCGAATTTAGCGTAGGAGCTGCTCACACTCACACCTGCCAGCTAGGCAGACTCACACTCACTACTCAAACTCAAACTCAA
>QIMC01000245.1 GCA_003232185.1 Flammeovirgaceae bacterium
TGTATTTAATCATACCCAATAGTTAGAGAAAAGAAATGATGAATACCGATAAAATTATTGCAGTGAAACCAATGAATTCTCCATGGGAAACGCAGGACCCTTTTCTGTTCTGTGCCTATCATAGAGACGAATACCCCAAAGGGAACGATCAAATGGCACCTGATCGTTCCCTGATGGAGGGCAGGAGTATTGGACAGGATTTCACCATTAAAGATGGCTGGCGCATGTACCATGGAAGGTCCATTCCCGGCTTCCCTTATCACCCGCATCGAGGGTTTGAAACCATTACCATCAATAAGGAGGGTTTTGTAGATCATTCGGATTCTTTGGGAGCGGCCGGGCGGTTTGGGCAAGGAGACGTACAGTGGATGACTGCGGGTAAAGGAGTGCAACATTCCGAGATGTTTCCACTGATCAATAATGACAAAGACAACCCTTTAGAGATATTTCAGGTTTGGCTCAATCTTCCTAAAGCCGGTATTCCTGTGGTTACTGAAAAAGACCCCAAAGGAAACTCCATTCGGATTGATGTGATTGCAGGAATCTATAAGGGAACTCAGGCTTTGCCACCAACCCCAAATTCCTGGGCTGCAGATCCTAATAATCTGGTTGGTGTTCTAACCATAAAAATGGATGCTAATACAAAATGGAGCCTTCCAGCTGCTCAGGGGGCCGCCAACCGGGTGCTATATTATTACCGTGGAGGTGGTATAACCTTGGAAGACCAACAAATCAAGGAAAATCATCTAATTCAACTAAACCCGATGGAAGATATTGCCATCGAAAACGGAGATCAGGAGGCTTATTTTTTAATGTTGCAGGGAAAGCCTATAGGTGAACCGGTGGCTCAGTACGGTCCTTTTGTAATGAACACGGAGGAAGAAATTCAACAGGCGTTTAGAGATTACCAAAAGACACAATTTGGAGGCTGGCCCTGGCCCCAACAAGAACAAGTTCACGCTAAGGAAAAAGGACGATTCGCCAAACATGCAGATGGCCGGGAAGAAATTAAATATTCTGAATGAATTAGGAAGCATCAACTCGATATCAAGTAACAGATAATTTGCAGAATGAGAATAAGTCCAGTTCACATATATAATGAGCAAATAATATGCAGAAATGACGGAAAATGTAGGATTGTAGTAGTATTACTATTAGCTTTGCAAGCACAATGAATGATCTTTTGTCGAAAGTAAGCATAAAGGTAAACGAGTATATCTACCTAAAGAATCCTAAATCAAGCGATTTAGGCCAAAGGATCATTACGGGTAGTATCAACATGATCGATGAGTTGGGGTTTGAGAGTTTTACCTTTCGCAAGTTAGGTAAGGAAATTAATTCTGCGGAGGCATCTATTTACCGCTACTTTGAGAGCAAGCATAAGATGCTGGTCTATCTTACTTCCTGGTATTGGGGATGGATGGAATACCGCTTGGTATTCAGTATGGCAAACCTCCATTCCGCAAAAGATAGATTAGAGATAGCCATTACCTTGTTAACAGAACAGGTGAAGGAAGATAGCAGCTTTACACACATCAACGAAGTGAAACTTAACCGCATCGTTATTTCTGAGTCATCAAAAGCGTATCTTACAAAAGAAGTAGATCAGGAAAACAAGGAGGGCGCTTTCACCGGATACACTGAAATAGTATCACGTGTGAGTTCTATAATTTTAGAGATCAACCCGAATTACAAATACCCTCGCATGCTAGTATCTACCATGATCGAAAGTGCACATCACCAACGATATTTTGCAGAGCACTTGCCCAGACTTACGAATTTGATTAAAGGTGAAGACTCCATCTCCATGTTTCACAAGGATTTGATATTTCAAGCAATAGTTGACAGGAAATGATGGCTAATCAAACAAATATGATTATCACCCCACTGTCGCCTATTTTACGCACCTGTTTTCTTTTGCTAACAATCATGTTTTTATCATCCGGGTTTCTATCGAAATACCAAGATCACTTTGATCAGATGGTGCTTGCCGAAAATTGTGAAAACGATATGAAAGCGGAGGAAAAAGAAGGTAAGGAACCAAGAGAAGATGATAATAATCTGAACGAACTGTTGGGCAAGGTATTTTGGCATCCTCTAGTGGTTACGTCTTTAGTGAACCGGAATTCTTATTTCTGGGCTAATTGTCTTATCGATATTTTTAGCCAACCGCCTGAGCAGGCATAGTTCTAAACTGCTAAAGACTTACAATTGACAATTGATTCAACTGGTGTTATGTCACACCTATCGCCATATTAACCGCATCACCATTAAAGAATACCTTTTTGGAAAATTCTAAATATTTAAAAACCTAAAGGATGAAAATATTTGATTTTAAGCATATTAAGGGTGACTTACTAGGGGGAATTACTGCAGGTATAGTTGCTTTACCTTTAGCTTTAGCTTTTGGCGTAAGCTCCGGACTAGGTCCCAGCGCAGGACTTTATGGGGCTATTTTTATAGGGATTTTTGCTGCCCTCTTTGGGGGTACAAACACTCAGATTTCCGGCCCTACTGCTCCTATGACAGCTGTGAGTATGGTAGTTATTGCTGGAATCGTTGCTGGCAATGATGGAGATGTAAATAAAGCATTGCCGGTTATTCTAACCATATTTTTATTGGCAGGATTGTTCCAAGTGGGTTTGGGGTTAATAGGGCTGGGGAAATACATTAAATATATCCCTTACCCAGTAGTTTCCGGGTTTATGACTGCCATTGGGGTTATCATCATAGTTACTCAAATAATGCCTTCTGTAGGTTATTATCCTAAAGAAGATGCTGAGTACGTAAATAAATTTAAACCGCATGCCGAGGAAATAATCCTGGATAATATTTTAAAGGATGAAGCAGGTGAAGGCATCCTGGTATTAGAGGATTTTAAAGAAACTATAGAAAGAGCACAACACATTACTGAAGCACAAATTCTTACAGAGTCACAAACCCTGGCTGCTAAAGAAGCCTCCGGAGTTTTAGGAGCCATTAAAATAATGCCGAGGGCCTTGAGCAATATTAATTGGTTAGAAGTGATACTGGCTCTGGGAACGATTATTATTATTTATGGATTCAAACGAATAACCACTACGATTCCCTCTGCATTAGTTGCGTTATTGGTAATGTCCGGCATAGCCTATGGCTTTGGGTTGAACTATAGACCCATTGAAGAAATTCCTGGTGGACTTCCTATGCCTAATTTCGAAATTTTCACTCAATTTAGTTTGAGCAGTATTTCACCCTATATTTTTACTGCATTAACCCTGGCGCTACTTGGAGCCATAGACTCATTGCTAACTTCGGTAGTTGCCGATAATATGACCAAAACCAAGCACCTGCCCAATAAAGAATTAATTGGTCAGGGTATAGGTAATAGCATTGCTGCTGTTTTTGGAGGGCTTCCCGGAGCAGGAGCTACCATCAGAACAGTGGTTAATATCAACGCAGGAGGAAAAACCAGAATATCAGGTATGGTGGCAGGGGTCTTACTCATTATTATTTTAATAGCGTTTAGCCCGGTAGCATCTCAAATTCCGGCAGCTGTCTTAGCCGGTATATTGATTACAGTTGGGATTAGCGTAATGGATTACAAAGGCTTAAAAGCCATACCAAATATGCCCCGTCCTGAAGTAATCGTAATGTTGGTGGTATTAATATTATCAGCGTTTTGGAATTTAGTTTATGCTGTTGGAATAGGCTTAGTCATAGCATCATTGATGTTTATGAAGAAAATGGGAGATTTGACTGCCGAGCATTCCTTTGTCAGATCACTCCTCAAAGAAAAGGCCTGGGATGATGAGCTGGACTTCCCTGAAAAGCTAAAAGAGAAAGTATTTATAAAGCATATTAAAGGGCCATTATTTTTTGGCACTACCAGTGATTTTCAGCAGCTATCACAGCAAATACCAAATACTGCTTCTACCATAATTATGAGAATGGGAAGAATGCAATACATAGATCAATCCGGATTGTATGCAATGGAAGACGTGCTTA
Organism: Flammeovirgaceae bacterium; assembly: GCA_003232185.1. Taxonomy (GTDB): domain Bacteria; phylum Bacteroidota; class Bacteroidia; order Cytophagales; family Cyclobacteriaceae; genus SZUA-3. The sequence goes on from QIMC01000245.1 coordinate 3,985, forward strand.
TTGATTTGATCAAACAAGGCAAAAAGGTTTTGTTGGTAGATATTCTAAAACAGCCAAGGTACATGCTTGAACGGATTGATATCATTCCTGATTTGATCCCCAAGGATCATATTTTCAAAAATATTAAAGACTGTTTGATTTGGGTTAAAGAAAATGTAAAAGATGAATCTCCCAAGATTGCATCCGAAAGTTCCAAGATAGGAGCTGATGCGTAAGTTAGACGGCTTTGAATTTCAATAAATAAACTAAATATTATTAAAACTAAATATTATGAAAACGCAAACAAAAGATATACAAAAAGACCTTACACCAAAAGATGCCCATAGAAATTTAGAAGAGGGTAATAAGCGATTTGTGCAGAATGTAAAAGCTCAAAGAAATTTAAAGGAGCAAGTTAATGAAACCAGTAATGGACAGTTTCCTTTTGCCGTTATCCTAAGCTGTATAGATTCACGAGTACCCGCTGAACTGGTTTTTGATCAAGGGATTGGAGATATTTTCAGTGTAAGAGTGGCGGGTAACATCATCAATGAAGATGTGCTGGGCTCTATGGAATATGGCTGTAAAGTAGCCGGGTCAAAAATTGTGCTGGTTCTGGGACACACAAAATGCGGTGCGGTAAGGGCGGCGTGCGAAAATGTTGAAATGGGTAATATCACACCTTTATTACTAAAAATTAAACCTGCAGTAGCCATAATTAGTTCTGAAAATAAGGATATGAACGACCAGGCTATTGAAAGAGTAGCTATTAAAAACGTGCAACTATCGATTGAAAAAATAAGGACAGAAAGCTCCATATTATCAGAGATGGAAAGAAATGGCGAGATCAAAATTGTAGGTGCTTTGTATAGTGTGACCACCGGTGAGGTTGAGTTTTTTAATTAATGAGGCAGAAACCTAAAAAAAATGGCTGGCTTTTTCTGATATTAATCTTTTTACCGTTTTCCCTGGTAGCGCAGCCTGATGAAACGGGCAACTGGCTCATGTATTTTGGTATGAATAGGGTGAGTGATAAGTTAAGCATTCATACCGAAGTACAGTACCGGAACCACACCATAGCACCGGTGAATATTGAGCAATTGCTGTTGCGTACTGGATTGAATTATCATTTTTCAAATAAGGCATTTGTAACTGCCGGATACGCGTATATCGCTAGCCATCAATTTGAAACAGAGCAAAGCGCTCCCGAATCGGAAGAGCACAGAATATGGCAGCAATTCATTTTAACCAATAATCTTGGCAGAGTGAAATTTGAGCATCGCTACCGGGTGGAGCAGCGTTGGGTAAACAGTGATTATCGCAACAGGTTTCGTTACCGCCTTATGGTTTTTGTTCCATTGAACAAACCACGAATTGAAGCCGGTACGCTGTTCGTTGGTCTTTACAATGAGGTGTTTATCAATGGGCAGAAGACTTTTTTCGACCGCAATCGAATATACGGTGCTTTGGGTTATCAGCTTAACAAAAGCACAGGATTTCAGTTGGGCATGCTTTACCAACAGCAAAGTGATTTCGGGAAATGGTATATGCAGTTTGCGTTGGTTTTAAATCCTGATTTCAGAAATATGAGAAAAGAATAAATGTATGATACAATTACCTATGGTGTTTATTTTTTCATAGAATGTTGACTAACTGTTCTAATGGATTATTTACTTATTGTATTAAATTTTTCATTTATGTTACTGGACGTATTCGGACCCCATTTCTTTAATATGAGCGTAAATTGCCAATAGTTCATCATCATTGAACAATTCACTGAGAACCTCCCATGGCATTGTCTCAGCATCCACTTGGGATCCGTTTGGTCTGTTTCCTGTACGCATAAACTTGATAAATTCATCCTCATTCCAAGCTGATGTAATCGCAATTAACGCGGGTGACTTAAGATCAGGATTTCCTAATAAGTCTGAACCATGGCAATTGTCACAAGTGAACGATGAAATATAGACACCGTAGGTCGCAGTAGGGCCAGGTGGAGGGTTTGTTACCGGCTCCGTTATGGGCGGTTGTACTTCGAAAATCGGCGCTTGTAGCGATAGTATAGCGCCTAGAACATTTAATCGGTTAGGCGGGGTTTCTAAACCCTCTTCGGGAAGAGATCTCAAATATGCAACTATTGACTGTACGTCCTCATCGCTGAGGCTATGGAAAAATCCGGAAGGCATTATTAATAAAGAACGCCCACTGCGATGCACACCCTCACGAATGGCACGGATGATTTCGCCGTCTGACCAGTGGGCTAGATGTACAGGTGTTAGGTTGGGGGCATAAAACTTACCAATGGGCGGAGCGTCTTCTAAAAAATCCTGACCGGTCATGGAAGTAGTAGCATCTGCCGCATGACAAGCTGAGCATAGAGGCTCGAATTTTGCACCACGTGCGATCCGCTGGTCAGTCACTGGTACACTAATTTGCAACACAGGGTTGTCATATTTACGATTCAGCTTCCTAAAACCAAGAATAGCCGCAATGATCGCAATGCTAACTATCAGGGTAAACAGCCCAGCAAGGATTGTTGCCAACCATTTTAA
>QIMC01000059.1 GCA_003232185.1 Flammeovirgaceae bacterium
GAATATTGGCTTCCTGACTATCCGTATCACATAATTAAACAAGGCAAGGTAGATATAAAAATCTCCGGTCAGGACCGCACACCTCCTATAGTGCAGTGGGCCCAAATCAGGGGCGATAATACCCTTCAAATCAGTGTGCTTGATGGGGCTGAAATAGCATCAGTTGTTGCCAAATTGAAAACAGAAAAAACTCCTGATAAAATACTGAAGGTTGCTTTAAATGACCATGGAAAGAATGGGGATAAAGCAACAGGAGATCATGTGTTTAGCTATAAAGTTCCAGCACAAAAATTTGGAGAATATACTATTGAAATAGAAGCTTCAGACGCCTTTGGTAATACCATGACCACCAACTGGCCTGGCAGATTTATTCTGTATTAGATAGACTTTAAGCCCATCAAACTTTCTGGGCTAAAGGATCCTATCATTTTATAGGCTTGGTTTTCTACTTCAGGGCTACTTTAAAAGTCCTAATTTAAACGAGGTTTTCAATAATAGTGCTTTAAATGCAAAAGCAAACCACTATTTTGACTAAATTTTGGTTTACAGGAATAATCATGACTATCTCTATAAAAAACCTTTGGCTTATCCTTTTATTGGCAATTTTTTTGGTTACAGGGTCTTGTCAAAAAAGTGCTGCCACTGATTCTATTCCACCTGTGCCTCCTAACATTGTGTTGATCTTCTCTGATGACCACGCTTGGTCCGATTATGGATTTATGGGTCATCGGTTGGTAAATACACCTAATATTGATCGCCTGGCCAGTGAAGGCGTGGTTTTTCCACGCGGATATGTACCAACCGCCGTTTGTAGGCCATCTCTTATGACCATGGTTACTGGTTTATATCCTCACGAACATAAAATAACCGGCAATGATCCTGCCGGGGGTTATCGCGATGCCAGGTTTCCGCGTGAGCAGCTATTGGAACACATCGACCGGTTGGAAACACTTCCGGAAATCCTAACGTCGCATGGGTACCTAAGCCATCAATCAGGCAAATGGTGGGAAGGTGATTACCATAGAGGGGGTTTTACCCATGGCATGACCAGGGGAGAACGTCATGGAGATGATGGACTTATCATCGGCAGGAAGGGAATGGACTCTGTATTTCAATTCGTAGAGTACGCAATGGGGGAGAATAAACCGTTTTACCTATGGTATGCCCCTTTCCTACCCCATACACCACATAATCCACCGCAACGTTTATTGGATAAATACCTCGATCTGGATATTACAGAATCAGTGGCAAAGTACTATGCTATGATCGAGTGGCTGGATGAGACCTGCGGGGAGTTAATCAATTTTCTTGAAGAAAAAGGGCTGAGGGAAAACACCTTAATCTATTATCTCTGTGACAATGGCTGGATCCAAAAGCCTCATGAAAATGGTTTTGCCAATGGTTCCAAGCAAAGCGCCATGGATGGCGGGGTCAGAACGCCTATTATATTTTCCTGGCCCGGGGTCCTGAAACCAGGTAGGCGCCAGGAATTGATTTCAAGTGTTGATCTTATGCCCACCATTTTGGGAGCTGCTGGAATTAAAACCGATGTCCCTATGTCTGGTATCAATTTATGGCCCAATCTCAGAGAAGGAATACCAGTTACTCGTGATATCATCTTTGGCGAAGGTTATGGACATGACATTATTGATAAGGACGACCCCGAAGCTTCACTAGCTTATCGATGGTGCATTGAGGGAGATTGGAAACTGATTTTATGCTATGATGGACAATTGGAAGGCTGGGGTTTGCAAACACATGAATACATGCAAAAGCAACCCGTTCGGCTTTATAACCTTACTGAGGATCCCTATGAGAAAAAGAACCTGTACAAAGAGCATCCGGTGATGGTAGAAAGGCTTAGATCAAAGATCAACGGTTGGTACCCGCTTCAATTTCGAAAGGTGTTGGGGGAAAAGTAAAAACCTTTTTCCCCGGTTAGCTTTTATGCTAATAATCACTCTTTCCAGCTTCGTTTTTGGATGTAGCTCAACAAGCAGCACTACTGCTACCTTGCAAGCATCTGAACTTGGATTCACCAGTCTATTGGACCTGCTGCGGCGTGAACCCAATCTTAACATATCCGGGTCAGGTTACAATGCCACGGTACTAATCAGGGGTAATAGATCCATTGAGGGCAATAATGAACCTCTATTTGTAGTAGATGGCACACCTCTGGGTAGTGGATATAGCAGCGCCAGTTCTATCGATGTTACCACTGTGGAGTCTATCAGGGTAATGTCCGCAGCCCAGTCTGGTATTTACGGTGCTCGCGGTGGCAATGGGGTGATTCAGATTAAACTAAAATAGCAGCACAGGCTTGAATGTGTTTGATCCAGGAGGATTTCAAGTGCACCATTTTTGGATGATAGACCGCGGCACTATAATCGCTCAACCTTTTAACCACCCTGAAAGCTAATTATCTGTGCTCTTAAATTGTTCTGACTAGTTTATGGCTGTTGGCGACTTTATTGACACTTTATTGTTACCTTTGCACTCAGTGATTTCTGACTGGCAAAAGATTTTAGGAAAAGATCTGGATCATCTTGGCCGAATTAGCCAATCAGTAAGCATAGAAATTTTATTGTAAACCTTAAAGCAATTGTACTAGCCAACACCAATAAATGGGAAGATCACAAGAAACTTATAACAAAAGAGAAAAGGAAAAAAAGCGTTTAAAACAACGAAAAGAGAAGCTAGAAAAAAAAGAAGAAAGAAAGGCCAACAAACAGAGTGGAGAACTGGAAAACATGATGGCTTATGTGGATGAGTTCGGCAACATTACTGACACCCCGCCAGACCCCACCAAAATAAAGAAGAAGGTCGACATCAGCAGTATAGAAATTGGTGTACCCAAAAGAGAAAAAGAAGTATTCAATCCCAATAGAGAAGGGAAAGTCGAATTTTTCAACCACTCCAAAGGTTTCGGATTTATCCGGGATTCAGAGAATCAAGAAAAATACTTTGTTCACATCCATGGTGTAATAGATGAGATCGATGAAAACGACAAGGTCAGTTATGAACTTGAACGTGGAGCCAAAGGCATGAATGCCGTCCGGGTTAAGAAACTATAACAATTATTCACGTTATTTTTTTCTGAATTCCAGGTTAAACCAGGTCCTGTCAATCAGCACCTTTTCCAGTTTACTATCTTTATAAGTATAGTAATTTGTTTTTCCGCTGGGCAATGAAAGTTTGTAATGATGATCTCCCTGTTGCTCGAGTGAACAATATTGAAGAAAGCGCTCGGAATATACCCGATGTACTCCCACTGGTTCCTGGAAATAAAGCTTTGCGGTTGTGAACTGCAAGTGTGTATCCTGTAGTATAAAGCGGTCATCAGGGTACCTGTAGCAACGATAATTATTTAACTCAAATTTTATAGTTGTCGAGTCCTGCAAGTCATCATTCATGTATATTCCCAGAGAACTGGTTTTCATGGTATCGCCCAGGTAGGTTACTAAATTACTGGTTTTGCGATGATAGTTCTTCCACAGCACTTTGAATCGAACATCTGAATGAATTTCATAGGTCTGGGTTTCCTGAACCTCTATTAAAGAGGCCGTAATCGCACCAATTTCTTTACCACCTCTATGTACACTGTAGTGATGCTTTTGTCCATAGAGCTCCGATCCCAATGAAGCGATGAGCCAAAGCACAAGTATATATTTTAGGTTAAGAAGCAGCACATTAAAAGAGAAAAGAATGGGAAAGTACATATAAACGAAGACTTTAAGCCTATATATTTAAGCCTATATATTGATCAAGTGTGCGGTTTTAATTACTGGTCTCTTCTGCTGGTCCTGAAAACCACCGGCATTGTGCCGCTATCCGCGAAGAACAAAGCCAATATGGATGGGTTGAAACAGCGGATATTGGAATTGGTGTCTCTTAAATAAGTCAATGAAGACCAGACCCTGGTAAATAACCTGCGCCATTATGAAAATCTGCCAGAAACTCGGACAGCACTGAATGACGTGGCAAAGGGCATAGAGCAAAGTGTCAGTAATGATCTGCTGGCGCTGGATATTCGCACTGCACTGTACCATATGGGTGAAATTACCCTCCAAAGGCGGGCAGGCCGGAGAGATTACTACGGAGGATTTGTTGGAGAATATATTCAGTAAGTTCTGTATTGGAAAATGAACGATAGTTATATTGTTGATCTTCTGATACTTAACTTTTAAATAATTGCAGTTTTTGAGGCTTTTTGCTCATATGTTGAGTAGTATTTTAAGTTAACGGGTATTGACACTGGACTTAATATCATTTATCACCAAGGTATGGAGTTATTCCTTTTTTAGCGGCCACTTTCCATGAAGCATTTTTAACCTTTGTAATCATAGTTTCTTTGATTTCATTCCAAATTTCATCAGGTAGCAATATTATCTTCAGGTTCTCTGAGCCTATATTTGTTAATTCACCAAATCCTTTTGTACTGTTCGTCTCTTCAATTGAGATAAAACTCAAATACTCATTTAGTATCAATCCAAGAGCTCCATCCTCCTGTTCAACAGAGTAAAGAAAGTTTGCAGTCTGATCGTTTTCTTTGGATAACCTTAGTAATACAAGAGGTAAATCGTTTAGTTCATCATCGGAACTAGCGTTGATTAATTCTGAAAGGTTTTTGGTTCTATGTCTTTCTAGAATTGTTCTTAGACAATCTTCGTGTTTTGTTTTAAATGCATTAAACGGAGGAGTTGATGTTATGCTACACCTCCAAAATATTGACAGGATGAATAGTCTCGAGATTAGTAAACTGGACTTCTTGGAAACTGCATATTGTATACCACCAGAATTTGTTGAATATTCAAAATCATCCTTAAACCTGTCCACTAAGATCCTCTTGTGAATATGTTCTGCAATGTACGTTTCTAGGAATTCGAAGAATTCTTCACAGCCTGGGCAAAACAAATAACTTTCTTTGGCAGTGTCCTGAGTTTTACGCGGTTTCCTTTCAGGTTGGGACGTATTTAAAAGAAACCCTTGTCTCGGACCTTCTGATCCTAAAATACCTTTCGTTAAGAATTTAGGTGCAATATGCGAGTTCTTTTTTGTTGCCTTTTTTTCTTGACATAACAGGCAATTATCGGTTGGCTTTCTCATTTTGTAGTCATTGGTCTAAAACCAAGTTGTTTAATACAATTTAACCAATTCGAAGCATGCTTAGTATTTGTAGCAAACGGGTAATTGCTATCAGAACAGATCCTTATACTTGCTTTTTTGATGTTTCTTGAACCCATTTAGCTGTTTTTGATATATATCTGATCAGGATCAATGCGCCAGCTGCTATTACGAATGTAATGCTCGAATTTCCTATTGAATCTTCCATGTAATAGTCCTTACGTATTTTAATCATATATTCATTTGAGGAACCATATCTGAGTGGAAATGGGAAGTCTTCAGGATTAAGATGTTGGCTAACATTAACATTATCGTATTTAGCTGCCTGATAAACCCCAAAATAAAAAATAGGAAATGAGAAAATGCCAATAACTAGAGCGTACAACATCAGATGAAATACAGATTTTGTTTCCTTGGCTACTTTGACTTCAGTTTTGGTTGAAATAAGATTGTCTTGTACCTTTTTAATTTCAGGTTCACCCTTCTTTGGAGTATTTTTATCTTTAGGTATTGGTGGGGGCTGTATATTAATTACTTCTTTCAATTCTTCTACCAGAGCGGCTTCAACCCAGTCTGGAAATTCATCCGCCCAGACAAGAGTATTTTTTCTTATATTTTTTTCTTTAAGTTCTTCAATAGAGAATGGTCCTTTTTGCGAACCATCGATTACGATAAAGTATTTCATTTGATCGGTTCCGATATGGACTATTTAATTCTATTGAATGTATCTAATTTTATTAAATCATCAAAATTTGTAAGCTCCCCTCTAACCCTTATTTTCTCACTGATAATTAGTCTATTACCTTCGTTTTTTCACACCAGACTCATAAATTAACCCTATGAACGTCCGGCTCAAGACCAAGATCCTTAAAAATAATCGTCTTAGTTACTACCTACAGTACTACGATCCTGGTACCGGAAAGCGTCATAAAGAATACCTCGGACTGTCACTGGTGGTGAAATGGAGCGTCAACTAGGTAGATTCAATGGATGCAAAATTAATTTTACCTGGAAATCATT
>QIMC01000044.1 GCA_003232185.1 Flammeovirgaceae bacterium
AGACCCATCATGCTTTCCTTTCTCCCAACCATGTTTTCCTAAATATTGGTCGCCACTTTCTACAGCATCATCTTCTATTAAAGTTCCCATAGAATCGTTCCATCTATTTAAATATCCAAAGAGCGAAATAACACCCAACATTTCTACAATTTCCCCTTCATTCCAGTATTTGTGCAGTTCTTCTTTAATTTTAGCATCCACGCCATTGGGCACTTGGGAAGCCTGTAAAGAAAAGTTTAAAGCAGCGCGTTCAGCATCTGAAAAGGCAGCGTGCGTTCGGTACTCCCAAATATTATCCAATTGCTCTTGTTCAGCTCCATAACGTTCCGCGGCTCGTATGGCATGGGCTTGGCAGTATCGGCATCCAGTAGTGTTACTACTTACCCAAGCAATCATTCTTTTTAGTGCCGAGGTCACACGACCTTCATTTGCCATAACGGCCATATTCAGATTTATAAATGCTTTTGAAATAGCAGGTCTGTGCTGCATTGTCAAAACAGAATTTGGACAAAACCCAAGGGTCTCATTAAAGAATTCAGCTAATTTTTTTGTCTCGGGACTATGATTTGGGTCAAGGGGTTTTACTAAAGGCATATACTTATGTTTTTTAAAAATGTTATACTGAGTGTGATCAAGATGCGTGTTCCAAAGTTCTCGACCGCGCTCGAAATGACAGTTTAGAATATTGTATTTTTGGAACACACAAGAAACGAAAAATTATGGGCACTACAAATCATATCAGTACCAAATGGTTGGGCAATATGGCCTTTGAAAGTAATAATCCGTCAGGTCACTCTTTAAAAATTGATATTGCCAAAGAAGATGGTGGTGATAGTAGTGGATTTCGTCCAAAAGCCTTAATGCTTTCTTCTCTCGCCGGATGCTCAGGATTAGATATAGCATCATTAATAAAAAAAATGAAATTGGAAGTTGATGAATTTCATATTGAAACTATAGCTAACCTTACAGACGAACACCCAAAGTTCTATGATAAAGTTGTCGTAGAATATCATTTTCATGGTAAAAACTTGGAAGAAAAAAAGCTACAAAGAGCAGTGGATCTATCCATAGAAAAATACTGTGGGGTGATGGAAATGTTTCGGCAGTTTGCAACATTGGAAATTAAGACAATTTTTCATGATAAATAAAATTAGATGAAGTTTGTAAGAACACCTTCAGAACGATTTGAGAATTTACCTGGTTTCGATTATAAAGAAAACTATGTGCAATTTCGAGATATGCAAATGCACTATCTTGATGAGGGGTCAGGGGAGATTATTTTAGCGCTTCATGGCGAGCCTAGCTGGTGTTATTTATATCGAAAATTCATACCTGTATTAGATACATATAGATTTATTGCTCCTGACTTTTTCGGTTTTGGAAAATCTGATAAACCCACACAAGTCAAAGATTATAGTTATGAATTTCATTTAGAGACCTTGGTTCATTTTTGCGAAAAGCTTGAACTTAGAAATATCACTTTAGTTGTTCAAGATTGGGGAGGTCTATTAGGTCTTGGGCTACTTGGCCAACACCCAGAGTGGTTTAAGAGAGTGGTAATTCTGAACACTTTTTTACCTGTAGGGAACAACTTGAAGCTTCCCTTTAAAATCTGGCAATGGTTTGCTAAATATCACCCATCACTTCCAGTTAGTAAGATTATTCGGTTTGCCAGTTATACTGCTGTGCCTAAAGCCGTTTTGAAAGCATATGACGCTCCTTTTCCCAATAAAAAATATAAAGCTGGGGTGAGGATTTTTCCATCATTGGTGCCAGGAAAGAAGAATAATCCCGCAGTAAAGTACCTTAAAACAGCAAGAGTGGTATTATCAAAATGGAATAAGCCGGCATTGGTATTGTTTTCAGATAAAGACAAGGTTTTAAGTGGATTGGAAAAGTTCTTTTATAAATTGATTCCCACTGCCAACAAACAACAGAAAATACTGATCACTGACGCTGGACATTTTTTACAAGAGGAAAAGGGAGAAGAGATTGCAAACTATATTGATGCTTTTATAAAGGGAGACCTAGAAATAGAATAACATACTTTTAATGCGCTGGACCATAAAACCAAAACCTGAACAAAAAGATATTGATGCTTTATCTAAAGCATTAAAAGTTGATGGGTTGGTCGCGCAGTTATTGTTGCATAGAGGGATTGATACTTATGAAAAAGCGAAAAAGTTTTTCCGCCCCCAATTGACAGATTTACACAATCCTTTTTTAATGAAGGATATGGATGTGGCCGTGGAGCGAATCGAAAAAGCCATTGCTGATAGTGAAAATATTTTGGTGTACGGTGATTATGATGTTGACGGCACTACATCGGTTGCTTTGCTTTCTTCATATTTGCTGGATTATTACCCGAATGTGGCAACATATATTCCTGATAGATATGGTGAAGGTTATGGAGTTTCTTATAAAGGAATAGACTTTGCCGAAGACAATGGTTTCTCTTTAATCATTACTTTGGATTGTGGCGTAAAGGCTATCGATAAAGTCGCTTATGCGAAAGAAAAAAAGGTTGATTTTATCATTTGTGATCACCACAGACCAGGTGAAAATTTACCTGATGCAGTTGCTGTTTTAGACCCAAAAAGGGCAGATTGCAGTTATCCGTACGATGAACTTTGTGGGTGTGGCGTAGGTTTTAAATTAATTCAAGCCTTGGGTTCACGAAAAGGGGAAACTATTGATAACTTGATTCCCTATTTAGATTTGGTGGCTACCGCTATTGGAGCCGATATTGTTCCCATAACTGGAGAGAATAGAGTGTTGGCGTATCATGGACTTAAGGTTATCAATTCAAACCCAAGAATCGGATTTAAAGCCATTATTGACCAAATAAAAAAAACGGTACTCACCATTACTGATGTAGTATTTATTATTGCCCCTAGAATTAATGCGGCGGGCAGAATGAAACATGGGCAGCACGCCGTAAACTTACTTATGGAAACTGATTTGAATCAGGCCACAATATTTGCAGCAGAAATAGAGAAGTTTAATATAGATAGGCGGAGCTTAGACCAAAAAATAACTCAAGAAGCATTACTTCAAATACAAGAAAATAAAGAAGAAGAAAGAGTTACATCTGTAGTTTATAAAGAGACTTGGCACAAAGGTGTTATTGGTATTGTAGCATCACGTTTGACCGAAACGTATTATCGCCCAACTTTGGTATTTACCAAGAGCGGTGATAAATTGGCAGCATCGGCACGTTCAGTTAAAGGCTTTGATGTTTATAATGCCTTAGAAGGATGCTCTGATCATATAGAACAGTTCGGAGGACATAAATATGCTGCTGGGTTAACCTTACTGGAAGAACAATATGATGCTTTTAAAAAACAGTTTGAAAAAGTAGTTTCAGAAACCATTGACCCCGCTTTATTGACTCCGGAAATTTTGGTTGATATGGCTATAGAGCTGAAAGATATCAGCCCAAAATTAATACGGATCTTAAAACAGTTCGCTCCTTTTGGACCAGGTAATATGACTCCGGTTTTTATGGCCGAAAACCTAAAGGGTTATGCTAAGGGCGTAGGACAAGAAGAGGCTCATCTAAAAATTTCTGTGATACAAAATGATACTCATAAAATTGGGGGGATAGGATTTAATTTGGGGGATAAATTACCAGTAGTTGCCAGCAGAAAACCATTTGACGCTGTTTTTAATTTAGATGAAAATGAATGGCAAGGAAATATTAGCCTTCAATTAAGGTTAAAGGACATCAGATGAAAATAGAACATTTAGCTATTTGGGTCTCTAAGACCTTGCAGGATATTCAGTAAATTCTTCCAAAGATAATTTCTCGCCATCAAAAACTCCGTACGTGTAATATTGGATCCAATCGCCAAGATTGGTATATTTTGAGTTTCCGTTCAAATCAATTTCTAATGGAAGGTGGCGGTGTCCAAAAATAAAGTGGTCATAATGTTGGGACTCTAATTTTCGTTTGGCGTATTGTACTAACCATTCCTTATCCTCACCTAAAAACCGAGCATCTTCATCCCCAGAAATTAATTTGTTCTTTACAGAAAAATACTGAGCTACTTTTACACCGATATCTGGATGCATCCAACGAAAAAACCATTTCGCAACAGGATTGGTAAAGAGTTTTTTCATTCGCTTGTAACCTTTATCATGAGGGCCTAATCCATCACCATGACCAATGAAGAATGAAGTTCCATTTATAGTATATTGCTGCGGTTTATGAAATACCGGTATACCCAGTTCTTCTTCAAAATAACCATTCATCCAAAGATCATGATTGCCAACAAAATAGTAAATAGGGATTCCTGAATCAGATATTTCTGCTAATTTCCCTAAAGTTCTTGTAAAGCCTTTAGGGACTACGGTTTTATAATCAAACCAAAAATCAAAAAGGTCACCTAATAAAAAAATAGCAGCTGCATCAATTTTAACTTCATCTAACCAAGCCACAAATTTCTTTTCGCGGGGCATACTTTGTTCCATAGTAGGTGCCCCTAAGTGATTGTCACTGGCGAAGTATACTTTTTTGTCTTTCGGAATGTTGATGGTTGTCATTTAGATGTAAATATAATCAAAGCCCCTACAAAGGGGGAGTTAAAGGGGGTCATTCTCAGAAGCAAACCACTCTGCAAATGAAGAGTCGGTTTCTTGAAGTTTTAACGAATGAAGCTTAATACCCTTTAGGAGCCGTGCCTTAATTTTCGCTGCAAAATCAATAACCATATTTTCACTGGTAGGTTGGTAATCTGCTAAAATAACACTGTGACCACGATCAATAAGCTCTTTGGCCAATTCTACATGCGGGGTATTCTTGTTAAAAACCGTGGCATGGTCAAACTGATCTACAATTTCTTCTTCCACAATTTTTTTGAGGTCACCAAAGTCGATAACCATTCCCAATTTCACATGACCTGTGTCGGTTATAGGTTGACCAATAACGGTTACTGATAGCTTATAACTATGTCCGTGTACATTTCTGCACTTGCCGTCATAGCCATATAAGGCATGCCCTGTTTCAAAATTGAATTGTTTGGTGATCCTAATGTTGCTCATGGGTTGCATTTGAGCAGCAAAGGTAGCGATTCTTAAAAATGAAGTACTTGAAAATCTATCTTTTAAACTTACGCTTGGTGCGTACTCGATTCACAAAATAGATAACTACTACAAAAAGAGCTAGAATAGGAAAAACAAGGTCTCCGTTTAAAAAACTTAAAATATCCATATAATGTATTTAAAAAGGATAGAACGAAAGCGATTTAAAAATATTACTTTTTGAATTTAGACAAGGCATTTTTTGTGAATTCTGAAAGCACTAACGTTCCAGTAATAGCAGCTCTATCGGTCAACAAGGTATTCCAATGTTCAGTTCCTTGCCAAAGTACTTTTTTCCATTCTTGAAGGGCTTCAGGGTGGTAAGAAGCTAATTTTTGAGTAAAGAATCCCAGTTCTTTATCCAATTCTTTTATGTTGTCAAAAACTTTGGAAAACAGTCCTTTTTCTTGTGCCCAGTAGGCATTTTTCCATTCGGAAGGAGCAAGCGATAGTTCAGAAATTGCCGCAGTTCCTATTTTACGTTCTACCGCAGGGGCAATAACCAAAGGAGCAATACCAATAGTAAGTTCAGAAAGCCGAACAGATGCCTCGACCGATGCAAAAACATAATCACATGCCGCCGCTAATCCAACACCACCGCCTACAGTTTTACCTTGAACCCTGCCTACAATAGGTTTTGTACAGGTACGCATAGCATTAATAACATTGGCAAAACCACTGAAAAATACTTTTCCTTCTTCAAGATTTGATACCGCCATTAATTCATCAAATGAAGCTCCGGCACAAAAAGCACGGTCTCCTTCTGACTTTAAAACAATAACTGAAATAGCATCATTTTCTGAAAGTTGGTTAAGTTCGACCGTTAACCTGTCCAATAGCTCAGCTACAAATGAATTGCTGGCCGGGTGTCCAAATTCCACTGTGGCTATTTTGCCTTCTATTTTACTATATAAACTTCCATTTTCTCTAGTAGTGCCCATGCGTTTGTGTTTTGTTCAAAATTAGGGGTTTTGTAATAAGGGGCGAAACTTTTTTCTAAAGTCAATGATTAGCGCGCCAGCACGAAC
>QIMC01000039.1 GCA_003232185.1 Flammeovirgaceae bacterium
CAATTCCCCTACTGTTTTCTTTTGACTCAAGTACAATTACATTGGCTGAAAGTGGGGTGTTTATCTCATTAGCAATCCGCAAATGAAATTGTCCCACAAGCGCCACCGGAAGGCTTGGAGTTATATCGACGGTTGAAGCACCAATATATATTTCCTGTGCACAGATACTAGTGGACATAAATCCCCAGAGCAGTATAAAAATTGAATTCTTTCTCATTTTTTTGGTTTAAGTAAATAATCCACCTTCGTAGAAGGTGGCTTTGAGTTGCCCCAATACGGCCGCTTCTTCAGGTCCGGATAACTCCTGAACAGCTTGATGGCCAGTTTCCCCTTTATGATTCCCATGAATTGCGACACGGAAACTTTCGGCGGGATCGAAACCAAGAGATGAACATGATCCACCTACACATTCTTCTCCCCAACCTCACATCCTTCCATTCGCAACGACGACGGATATCCTCCTTCACCTGGCCGGTCAGTATTCGGAAACGATACTTAGGTACCCAAACAACATGATAGTCGCACTTGTAAACAACATGCGACAGCTTTGTATACCGGCTATGCCTTAAAGATAAGGCATAGCCACCAGAACATGCCCACCGTCAAAGACAGTGGGATTTTAAGTTGAACTAAATATCAAAAATACTGAATATTAATTTGAGATAACAAGAGTCATATTCAACCCGCTTATGCATATTACACAAGCAACGAATAGTTAAAAACAGACTGAATCAGTGATTTAAAGTAAAGTCTACTCATGTACTATCTAGCACAATATAGTGTGGATCGGTTAACTAAAAAACTACTTCATATTCAATTTATGACACTATATTTGCGAATAAATATGTATTCGCAAATATTATCAATAAAATAGCAATATAATGCAACCAAAGCTTGAGAAAATACCTATATACTTATCTTCTTCAATAGCTGTAAAGAGAGAAATAACCCCTTATATAGATTATCCATGGCACTACCATCCTGAGTACGAAATAATATTAGTTGAAAAAAGTTACGGTATTCGGTTAATGGGTAATCACATAGGAAATTTTAGTGATGGAGATTTAGTGTTTATTAGCTCCAACTTGCCGCATGTATGGAGAAACGACAAGGATTTTTATCAGGGGAGTGAAAATCTTCAGGTAGATGTATATGTGATTCATTTTCGTGAAGATGCACTGGGGGAAGGATTTTTTGATCTTTCGGAATTCATCCAAATTAGAAATCTCTTCTTACTAGGACAACAGGGATTATTGATAACAGGGGATGATAAAAGGAAAATATCAGAGTTAATAAAGGCAGTCTATAATTCTTCGGGAATTGATCGTCTTACTTTATTTTTAACCACGCTGGAAAGAATTGCCAACTTAAAAAATTATGAATTGCTTTCGGGTGTTGGTTGTACTAATTCCATCACTACTGAGGATACCAAAAGAATTAATAAAGTAATGAATTTTATCATGGAAAATTACGAACGTGAAATTAAACTGGAAGAAATCGCGGATCTTGTTAGCCTAAACATATCATCATTTTGTCGATACTTTAAAAGCAGAACTCACAAAACATATACTCAATTTTTGAATGAAATAAGAATTGCTCAAGCCTGTAAACTGCTGATAAATAAAAAGATGAGGGTGTCCGAAATTTGCTATGAAACAGGGTATAATAATATTTCACACTTTAACAGACAATTCAAACTAATAACTGGTTTGACTGCCAGTGAATACAAAAAGAAATACTTTGAAAATACGTAAATACAAAAATTGAAATCAGTAAAAAATTGTAAAGATATGCCACTAAAAATTAATAAACACTTCATATATCTACTTATTATACCCCTTTCAATGGGATGTTCAAACATCGAAAAAAACTTTCTTGAAAAAGAGACGCAAGAGATATTTGAGCATCATTTTATTACCAATAATCTTCCCGACACGCCAGAATCCCGATACGGAACACCAGCGCTTGCAGATTTTGACAATGATGGAGATCTGGATTTCGCTTTTTCCATCACTTCTGATATGGTGTTCTGGTTTGAATTTGTAGATGCAGATAATTGGATCAGACATGATTTGGCAGAAATACCAGGCGCACAATTAGGAGGAGTGGCTCACGATGTTGACCAGGATGGGTGGATGGACCTGGTTGCCGGAGGTTATTGGTTTAAAAACTCTCAGAATCCGAAAGAAGAGCCATTCATCAGATACCAGTATGATTCCAGGATTAAAACGGAAATACATGATATTGTAGTAAAAGACTTGGACGGCGATTCTGTTGATGATGTTTTAGCGCTTGGCGATCGGGAAGGTTGCTTCTGGTATAAGATTCCTGAAGATCCAGAGCAAGATGTTAATTGGACACGGGTTACAGTCACCCCTGATATTGTTGATGAACTGGACGATATCCATGCAGGGTTCTTTCCAGGTGGCGTTGGAGATTTGGATTTGGATGGTGACAATGACATTGTAATGCCTGGCAGGTGGTATCAAAACGAAGATAATGGACAGACTTGGGTGAGAAAATTTCTTCCATTTGGCAGTGTTGGCTACTGGGGGCTTTCATGCAGAAGCTGGATCATGGATATGGAAGGGGATGGTGACAACGATATAATCATTATGTCAGGTGACCAGGTGGACTCAAGGGGAGCATGGCTAGAAAGTTCCGGCGGAAGCAACCCGGAGTTTACAGTGCACTTATTGCCACTCAATACCGGAGGTCGAAGGGGATCATTACATTCTCTTGCTGTAGCAGATTTTGACAATGACAATGATCTGGACATTTTTTCTGTAGAGCAGGAGGATGATAAAATACTGCCATTAAATCGGACCCCCAGGGGATTTTTATGGGAAAACTTGGATGGTATAGGAGGTATTTTCAAAGAAAGAGTGGTATTTGATCAAAACCTGGGTGGGCATGATGCGCTGTTCGGTGATGTTGACCAGGATGGCGATATAGATATTTGCTTCAAGATTTGGAAGAAATTTGCTACCAATGCCAATCAAGGAAATGTCCATGCGGTTTTTTTAGAAAATAAGACCATCCAATAATCCTTGCTAGTATGAATTCGACAGTAAAAATATTTCTTAACGGCCTTCTCCTCATTACCATGCTTGCTAGTTGTAATCGAAAAGAAAAGGGAATGGATTCCTCGGATACCTTAAAAGAAGCATTTGTACTGGGCACATTTGGTTATGATCTGGAATTTCTAAAAAAGTATAAGAAAGTAGTTGTGCTGAAAAGTAAAGACGGCCAGTCACAAATGATCGTATGCCCCGAATACCAGGGTAGAATTATGACTAGTACTACAGAAGGCCCAAACGGGTACAGTTTTGGCTGGTTGAATCATGATTTGATAGCTTCTGGTGAAGTGTTGGAACATATCAATCCAGTAGGAGGAGAGGATAGGCTCTGGCTGGGGCCGGAGGGTGGTCAGTACTCTGTATTTCATAAACCTGGAGTGAGTTTTGATTTTAAAAACTGGTACGTCCCAAAAGAACTTGATACCGAACCATTCCACATAATATCTTCAAATTCCCATGAAGTAGTGTTTGAAAAAAACATGACCCTGAAGAACTATTCAAACACGGAATTTAAACTGAGTGTAAAAAGGACCATCAGGTTATTAGAAAAAGAGCAGGTCAGTAGCAATTTGTCTATGGACATTCCCTTATCGGTCAGTATGGTCGGCTTCGAGTCTGAGAATATACTAACAAACCGGGGAGCGCATACCTGGAACAAAGATTCCGGTATGCTGTCTATTTGGATACTGAATATGTTTAATCCTTCCCCTCAGACCACTGTAGTCATTCCCTTCAAAAAAGGAAATGAATCCGAATTGGGCAAAATTGTAACCGATGAATACTATGGAAAAGTATCTGCCGATCGATTACTTGTAAAAGACGGAGTTTTGTTCTTCAAGGCAGACGGGAAGAAAAGAAGCAAGATTGGCATATCCCCTAAACGTGCCTTGCCCATTGCCGGGAGTTATGATGCAGCAAAACAGGCGCTTACGATTGTTCAATTTACCATGTCCGGGAATACCACAGATTATGTTAACTCATTGTTAAAAATTCAGGATGCTCCATTTGAAGGAGATGCAGTTAATTCGTATAACGATGGACCGCTAAAAAATGGAGGTCAATTGGGGCCATTTTATGAATTGGAAAGCTCTTCCCCTGCTGCCGCCTTGCAATCATGGGAAAGTCTAAGCCATGTGCATCGCACCTACCATTTCGTTGGGAATGAAAAAGACTTGAATTTATTGGCCATTCCCCTACTTGGAGTGAATATTGCTACCATATCATCAGCCTTGTAAAAAAACTGTGCTCCAATTAGCACTGGACAGCTAGATCCATATATACCAGAAAAATAACAGTTTAGATCATTGTAATAAGAGCATAAATACGCTTCACTACTCAAACCACTGAACGGCCGCTATTGGCGCCGATAGCTGCCATTCACCGTTATGCTTTATTTGCCTCTAGTTTTTGAGACTTTAATACCTCAAATCTTACTTATTTGTCAGAACCCAAAACTCTACTTCTTCGGAAGAACGCCAGTGCTGATCTCGCTTTGTTTTTTCAGAAGCAGCTTTAACGGGTTTTTTAAAACATTTTTCCAATTGAAATCTCCCACCTTTGGCTAGTTCCTTCTCTATCGTATGCTCTTTTGTCACATTTGCTATTTGAGCTAAATTCGAGAATATGAGCACAAGCTTTCCTTCATGTAAAAGCCTTTGTTTTGCTCCTGCAAAAAAATCAGGGAATAGCTTTTCATTGTAGTAAATAGCTTCATCAATACTATCCAGATTATGCAGTTCCGGCAACCAAGGAGGGTTAAAAACAATTAGTTCGGTCTGTTTTTCCACCTTCCAAAAAGATGTCCAAATTCTAATTCTATCTTTCGAGATAACTTTGTATCTCCCATAAACTCTGCTAATCCAATAATCGCATTGGGATTTGTATCTGTCCCAAAAACCTTTTGAAAACCATACTTTATCATTTGTAAAGAAAGTACTCCGCTCCCAATCCCAACGTCTATTGTGGACTTTTTAGGCCCTTTGTAACGTTTCAACCAATTGTCAAAAAGCACCAAATGTTCAAAACGTGTAGGAAAGTAAGTACCATAATATGGATGTAATTTATTTCGAAGTACAGGAATAGAAATCCCATTTAGGTACCACTGCCAATCACTATTTAGACCTTGTACTTGAGGAAAAGATAACAAAAAATCACTAGTCTCTAGATAAAGCTTTTCCAACCAGCCGATCGAGGGAGATTTCTTTAATGCCAATTTATGATCTACAATTTCTATTAAAATAAGATTTGAGAGCTTACCATATTCTGACCGATACACACGTTGCTCCTGAAAAGACGTATTCGAAAATTTTCGATTCAGATGCGCATGTAACTCCTGAAGAAGTGACAATCCATTATTATAAAACTCTGTTATTAATATAGGGTTCCCGGCCTCCAATACTTCAATCGCATACTGAACATCTGTTCCACGTTTAAACCACTCTGTTTTTTTCCCAGACGCAATAGGTTCTGGTTTGTTTACCTCTATATCTGTAATCATTGATTGGTTTTCCTTTAGCACAAAGGTAAGTAATCCTTTTTGGCGATTCCTGTGACTTATGTGGTTGATAAAAATAATGAAATCATTTATGCTTCAATAAATCCTAATTCGATGGAAAGAACAGAAATGAAAGAGTAGCTTGACAAGCTAAAATAAACGTTGGGTAATAACTAAGCATTCGTGTGGTCTGTAGGACCCAACATGAATGCCCTGTTGAACGAGTCTGATTTACTATGGGGAATTCGACAGTTAGGCCCGTTTTGGGAAGACCTGTTAAAGGTAGCATCAACAAGTAATAAGGGCGGAGTTCCCTATTAAATCACTGCCGCTTTACAACCGGATAAAAGAAAACATTCTGCGAAGTGCGGTGGTGGGTGCTGATGAGACCGGCGCTAAAGTCAATGGAGGGAAAGTCTGGTTTTGTCCCGATAGCTATCGGGATGGCAAAATCCGGGCAACACCTTCATCACCGTTGACACTTCTCGCGGCTTTAAGCTAATAAGCCGTATCTTCCCTGATGGGCTGACAAACAGGGCTGCCCACTTAAAGACCCCGGCCAGGACACATCAGTTATGTATTGCCCATCTGTTACGGGAACTCAACTTCTTTGTGGAGTTATATGATGACCGCTGGGCAAAAAAGCTGAAAAAATTATTGCTTGAGGCACTGAAACTAAAAAGTGTAATAGAGGACTATGAGCAAGATCTTCCCCTGAGAAATCAACTAGCTGACCGGCTTGACAGATTGCTGGCCTATGAAATCGATAAACAACTGCCTAAAATAAAACCTTTTCATAAAAGGCTTCGCAAAAACAAGGACTACCTGTTTCCTTTTTTATATCATGAAAAGGTACCTGCTGACAATAATGCTTCAGAAAGGG
>QIMC01000047.1 GCA_003232185.1 Flammeovirgaceae bacterium
TCACAACGCAGCACCATGTCCTTGATGCTGATCAGTATCGAGTTGGCATTGTCCTGAAAGGATTGGAATTTCATAATGACAATAAAAGTAGTAAATACTAATTTAATTAGTATTATAATCAATGATTTTTTTACTAATTTTATTTGGAATATTTATTGGAGATCCATGTGTTATGACATAGCCTATTTGACTCGTAAAATTGAGTACTATGAAGCGCGTTTTGGTGCTTCCTACGGAGATGTACCCTTCGCTGCCATGTATCATAGCAATGGGTTTGACCACATGGATATTCCGGTAATAACTACCCGGAACTGACTGCTCAGCAAGGTGATTTGTTTTAGTTATCTATTCGCTGATTTATTAATTTTGGTCTTCCCGAACCGGGGGTAAATTTCGGGATGTCTTAAGTGGGCGGGTGGCTCTTAACTTTTATGATTGAACCATCGGGCAAATCAGACACTTAATTCAAGAATGTATCCCCGGACGGGCCGGACAGGCTCCGGGGCCTTCTTCCCGGTATAAGGGTTGGCTGTAGGCCTTCTTTCATCTGGCTTACCCCTATTCAACGGCAACATAAAAACAGATGAAAATAAAGGGATAACCCATATTGGATATCAGCAGGGAACTCATTTTTTGGTTGAAATACCAGCTGCCTAAAATAGTCTTTGAAAACCAAAACAAGCAGCTTGAAAACGATCTAAGATCTTACTTAATTTTGAGCCGGGCTGGTGCTAAAAGCAGGGCACTATTGATAGGGTGTCAACACACATCCATGTCAATTTTATTGAAAAATGACTCAGGCGGCCATCAATCGATTTTGCATTATTTTAATACAAAATGGATTGAAATGTTCGAATATGTAATAAAATACTTCCAATAGGTGCTTCCCAATGCAACCATTGTCATGTAAGGTTTCGAACCGATTAGGTAAATTTTGGTGATGTAATCTCGTATTGAATATGACCAAAGTCATTATTTTAAGTAACTATAGAGAAGTTGTTACTGGTATTTATATCAATACCATTCATTTATTACCTATGTAAGGTTTTTCATGATTTCGAATAGTTCGTATCATCTTCCTGTCCTATATTGTTCCTCCTAATAAGGATAAAGAATCAAATGATGGCTCATTAACCTTACTGGGATCTCACAAAAGGTGGGATGGCATTTTGAATGCCCAACAGTACCAGCTAAAATAAATTTTCGACCTTTCAACCAGCTATGATGAACAAGTCAATTCCAATTTTCTTTTACAAGGATACTCAGGTTATTACCACCATATTTTTATTGCCTGCGGCTTTACATCCTCCAGGTTAGGGACCTACAGCCAATGCATAAATTTACTTCGCAAGTTGTAGGGCATTAAGCTACCCGAACTGATAACAGGCCTTACCTGTCATCGGACCAGGCTAGATAGTTCCATTACGCATTCGAATATTTCGAATTCCATCTTTCTTTATCAATAACAGCTATGAAAATTAAACACCAACGGATCCTGATGGGTCTTCTAACTTCACTAATTTATATATCTCAGTCCTATGCCCAGACCAACGAGTTTTTACCAGTAATTATTCCACCATCTCCAGAGGCTGTGGCCCTTGGGAAATATGGCAATTTCCCTGTCAGCAATTACTCAGGTACCCCAAACATCAGTATCCCCATTTATCAAATCCAATCCCGGGATCTATCGGTCCCCATAAGTCTAAGTTACCATGCATCGGGGATCAAAGTTAACGAAGAGGCCAGTTGGGTAGGGCTAGGATGGACTCTGCAGGCTGGCGGAGTAATTTCAAGAAGCGTCATGGGAGTCGATGATTTTGCCAGTAATTCAGGTAGCTATCATAACAATGCACAAATTCCAGATATAGAATCTACACTGGTTAGTAATGGGTGGGGGCAAACTTATTTGACTAGCGAGGCTTGCGTAGGTGACATAGCAGAATTGGATTGCGCCACTTCAGGCTATTTTAACAGGAGTTCTGGTTATGATTTTGAGCCCGATCAGTATAGCTACAATATGCCAGGCGGCAGTGGTAAATTCATATTGAGAAGAGATAAGACAGCTGTCTTGGCCGAAAAAGATAAAGTAAAAATCGAACATATTTCTGAAGCTGCAGGTTGGAAAATTACCATTGCAGACGGTTCTATTTATGAGTTTGAAGAATTCGAGACCACCCAGGATCAAAACGAATTATCTGTTAAATCTGCCTGGTATTTAACCAAAATTAATTCTCCACTTAAAGAAGTTGTAACCTTCAACTATGACAAGGAGACACAGTTTAACTTAGTTACTATAGGCGAAGTCAGCGAACAAAAATCTCATGATGCTTTAAGCTGTGTATCCTTCAACGGATTCACCAACCCAGTGCAAAGGACTTATAAAATGGTGACTTTAACTTCGATTGATTTCAACAATGGTCGGGTAGAGTTTAGTTACGACGGGAATCGCTCTGATCTAGATGGTGGTAAAAAATTACTTTCTGTTAAAGTTTTTAAGAAAGATTCTGCCGGTAACCCATTGTCTTCACCGATGAAGCAATTCGATTTAGACTATGACTATTTTATTGGAACTGGAGATGAAGACTACCAGTTTAATGTTACCACTCAATCTTTTCTTACGCATCGACTAAAACTGAAGAGTGTTACAGAAAAAGCAGGAGGCTTAACCAATCCCCCGTATCAATTTGAATATCTTGAAGGTGGCAATAATACTATGCCGAGTAAAGCATCCTTTGCCAAGGATCATTGGGGATATTATAATGGACGACTATCCAATCAGACTTTGATCCCGGCCTACTCAGGAATGGTAGATTATGGAGGTGGTGCTTTTCTCTACCAGCAATTATCTGGCGCTAATAGGGATCCAAACCCACAATATTCTCAAGCCTTTACACTGAATAAAATTGTATACCCTACTGGCGGGTCAACTTCATTTACTTATGAAAATCATGATTATGATCTTCAGAGATCTAGAGTCAATGACATGTCGCCAGCTCAAGCAGAGTCAACAGTTCGGGATACTGCTTATTCATTCAATGCGTACAGTGGTCAGACAAAGATATTGGTATTGGATTTATCTAACGGGCATTCTCCTCAATTCAATGTTCCTTTGAATCTAACTACCACTTTTCGGTGCTTTAGTGGTTGTGACCAGGTAAGCGGCGTTAACGCAGGGGACATCTTATTTGGGCTATACTATGATTCAGCGGCCACCAACCCGGTTCCACAGACTGACATTGATTTTACCGATGGCACGGCGGAAACATCTTGTGTATTAAATCCGGAAATACTTTGTGAAAAGACTGATTACTATGAACTACCAGCGGGCAAATATTATTGGAAGGCAACAGTAAGCAGTGCAGCAAATTTTGACGGAGTTTTTGCCCGATACAGCTGGAGTGAGAATGTAGAAGCTACTGATCCAGAGAAGCAGCCCTTTGCAGGCGGTCTTCGAATAATGGAGATGATTGAAACTGATAGCGTGGATAGCACAAACACTCAATATCAGAAATTCATCTATAACTACAATGATGATGGTGGAGTAAAATCCTATGGAATATTGCAAAGTAAGCCTAGCTATGAGCGCTACTGGCAAGATATTACTTCGAACGGAGGCACATCTACGGGTTGTTACACATTTGTTCGAACTTCAAATAGTACTGTTCCTTTAAACAGCACTACGGCAGGCAGCGCGGTAGGATACGATATGGTAAAGGTTTTGTATGGAAAGAACGCCCAAGGAGAATATGGTGTTTACGGCAAGACGGAATTTCAATATCAAAATGACCCAGTCATAGTATTTAATTACGCAGATACCAGGGAGCCAGGGATGCTGGATGCCCAATTAAATGGTAATGGTTTGTTAATGCTTAAAAGGGACTATAAGTACAATAGCGGTAACTATCAGATTGTTACAATGACAATAAATCAATATGCAAGAGTTTCTGCTAGTACCTTACGACGACCTGAAATATACTCCAATAACAGCAGGCACGAGCTGATTTATGGGATTCGTCTAAAAAAACTAGTGAATTCCGAGTTTGAGAATGGTTTTATGCTTTACTATTATCCGGCAATTCATTCAGAGTGGATAAGGCATCACCTGTCAGTTACCCTGCATTATGACCCTGACGACACTACTAAATATGCTGGAACAGCGATTCAATATACATTTGAACCAACTCCTAAGCACTATCAACCACTAACGAAACTAGTTGCAGGTTCTGGCGGTTCGGTTTTGTCAACTTTTAAGTATCCTGAGGACTATGATTATGCAACCACTTCTACGGCAATTAAAAAGCTTGTAGATAAATTTCAGGTAAGCCAGCCGTTAGAGGTTTTTGAGCGGAATCGTTCTGTGGTTAATGGAGATGTTGGAGTCACTTCAGCGACTGCTACTGAGTTTACTTATGATGCTTCTTCAGATTTGGTGATACCCAATAAAATTTATCGTCTAAATACAAATGTCCCTATTCCTAATTTTTCCGGTACCACCAATGGGACAGATTTCTCCTCATATGAAGAACGAGCCATTTATCATGAATATGATGATAAAGGTAACGCGCTTGAAGTCAGTAAATCCGATGATGTTCGTACTGTCTACCTGTGGGGCTATAACCAGACCTTGCCAATTGCTCAAATTGTAAATGCTACCTATTCAGATGTAGAAACCATTCTTGGAAGTAATTTCCACGGTGGTTGGGATGGGTTTAACGGTAACCAGGAAGATTCGTTGCGAAATGGTCTTCCTAACAGCATGGTCACTACCTATGAGTATGACCCTTTAGTGGGGGTCATCTCTTCAACTGATCCTAGGGGGCTAACAACCACCTATGAGTATGACGATTTAAATCGGCTTGAATGGATTATTGACCATCAAGACAATATTGCGAAGAAGTTTGAATATCAGTTCGATAACGACGGCACGCAATAGTATTTGAACAGCTACTTTTTAAAATTCTCAACAGCTAATATCATGCAATCTTCAACCAGCTATAAAACATTATTTTCCGCTCTCTTATGCTTACTCGTAGCATCTCAAGCCTATTCACAAACTTTTGAGCAGCTAATCGCGCGCTATAATATCGGGGGTAGCCAAATAACCCTGAATGGAGACATTTGGGGAGTAGAGCAATATATGACTAAGACCAGCGGAAATGACTGGTCAGTTTCAGGAGTTGATATTGAAAACACTGATCTGGATACTTTGTATCAAACCGAGCGATTTGGAGATTTCAGTTATGAGATTCCCGTATCTCAATCCGGATTATACCAGGTAAAGCTCTATTTTGCTGAGGTACACCATGGTGTGGCTAATTCTAACGGGGTGGGGGCCAGAATTTTTGATGTCGAACTTGAGGGTGGGCAGGGTCAACTAACCGACTATGATATAGTTGCTCAAACAGGTGCCTCCGCAAGGGCGATAGTTGAAACGTTTGAGGTTGACGTTACGGATGGGTATGTGTCTATCGATTTTAGCACCGACGTTGATAATGCAAAACTATCTGCCCTAGAGGTATTTGCCTTGGATAACCCCGCCAAACTCATAAGTACCCCCAACATGCTGGTACAGGCCGATAGTAGTCAATCAATGACCATCAGTGCAACCGATCTAGATGGAGACTCCATTACCTTATCTGTTATGGGTTTGCCAGCTTTTGCTAGTTTTACAGATCTTGGGAATGGAAGTGGGACTCTAAGTGCAACTCCGGATTCTGCTGACATTGGAGAATACACAATAACTATTAGTGCTTGGGATAGCATTGGAGCAGTCGATCAGCAAAACATAAGAATTTGGGTTACAGATCCCGAGGCAGTTAATGTGATTAAAATCAACGCTGCCGGCCCTGAAAATATTTACGATGGGGCCACCTGGATAGCTGACCAATACGGTAATCCCGGAAGTACCAAACAATTTTACAGTGTTGCTATTGGAGCAACCGAAAATGATTCTATTTATCAAAGTGAGCGACATGGCGATTTTACGTATGAGATTCCTGTCCCTCAAAATGGCATTTATGAGGTAAGACTGCATTTTGCTGAATTGTGGCATGGAATAAGTAATACGCTAGGTATTG
>QIMC01000036.1 GCA_003232185.1 Flammeovirgaceae bacterium
TTCCTACCATGTAGGCTACAATGATTGCCCAGATTTGTCTTCTTATATATCGAACCAATTGATGTGACATAGACTTTATTTTAGAGTCTAACGCCAAGCTAAAATGAGTATGCGCTCCATCTGCTAGAACTGATTAAGTTTCTATTTTGCAAATACCTTTTTAAATGCTCAGTTCGCATATTCATTTTTAGCATTTGTTGTAAGCTGATTAGTTAATCTTCATCAGGTTTGTATACATCGCGGAAGATTCGCCATTCATCACCATCGTTTTTCCATACTAATAGCACATTACCTTTGCTTGATAGTTCCCCATTATTATCATAAAACTCTACGTAGGCATCTTCGATAATAATATTATTATCGCCCCATAAGTTTTGATTGTCAGCCGCAGCGTCTGATTATTTCTGATCATACTTCCTGCAGCCCCAATAACCTCATTCCTACCACTGAGGTATGGGATTATTTTTGTGTCTATGGTGTAAATGTCTCCAACTGCAATGGAATCTCCGACTATCAACGCTTCCTCAAATTCCCTACTTCGTTTTTCAATGATCACTGTAGCTTTGGCAATGTCAAATTGAGTTTTATTATCACTTTGAACTGTAGATGCTAATTTTTCAGGATTGTTTGTACAGGATATATTCAAGAGAAATATTAGTGCAAAAATTATTCTTAATGTTTTCATATAGGGTGGTTTACTTTATATTATTCATTATCCATTTAATGCATTCTGCTGGTTCAACTATCGACCAAGAGTGTGGATGCCTCATTCCATTTGAGCGGTATCCTTTACCTAAAGCATTTATAAATTCTGCCTTTTCATTACCCAAAATCATCAATTGATTTATGAAGGCGGAGTGGTCAAGAACGTTCATATCATATAAATCCATTCGCTTCTCTTTTAATCTCCAATTAATATCAGGGTCAGAATAAATTCTAATAGGGGTATCTTTTAAGAATACAGCGTTCCCGCCATCTTTTTCGGTTCTGGAATACATAGAGTGTTTAGCATATACATTGGGTACTTCTTTCGGTGTTCCTCCAAATTGATTTATGAGTTTGTCCAAGTAAATTTTTGCTTCATTTACTGCAGGTTCTGAAAAGTTCAATTCAATGGATCTTTCAAATGAGTAGTATATCCTAGCCCAGTCTAAAGGAGGGTCAACACCATAAACAGCGGCAGGTTTAAAAACGGTTGTCGAATCATTTTCATAGGCAAGTTCAGAATATCTAATTGCATTCATTCCACCTAATGAAAAGCCTCCAATAACAATCTTATTCATTTCTATTTCATATTTCTTGAAAGCATTTTGGAATGTGGTATTTAAGAATTCCAATGATGTTTCGTCAAGAAATAGATTGTAATTAATTGAGGGAATAATTATTAGCAATCCATTTTCATATGCCAACTCTGTTAACTTATTATTCTCGCTTATAACATTTTCTACGGGTTCAAAAGTTGATGGGAGTAAAATCAACGTTCCTCTTATTTCTTCTCTTGGAACTATGGAGCAATAGAATAATTCCCTAGAACCGTTATCATTAACATATATTTCAGTACTATCAACGAGGTCTATTTGGGTTTTAACGATCTCAGGTACGTAAAGCTCCTTTACTTCGCTCTCATATGTAGTTGAATCGCATCCTGCAATAAGGACTAGAGCAATAATTGCAAGGTTAAAAAATATTTTCATTTCTAATTTTAATCATACATAACGTACGAGTAAAGAGCGTTATGCTCATTATTCTCTATGTGTAGTTGAGTAAATGTAATAAGAATACTATTCTTCGAACGGCCATTTTGGTGTCGAAAGCAGTTTTAGTCCTCATCACACTGGTTGTAGCATCCGCTACGACCGATTTTAGGTTTAGGTCGTAGCACCGCAGGCTAAACCTACTACCAGTGAGGTTTTAAGTTTTTAGTAGTCTTTACGACCGATTTTAGTCCAAAACCTATTCGCTTCGCAAAAATCTTATGGGTTTAAGAACCGTTAATTTGTATGATTGAATACTTATGATGATACATAATACCAGTAAAACTGCTGATATGGTCAATAAATAGGTTAGTATTCCTATCTCAATTCTATAAGCAAAATTATTGATAAAAATTGTTACAAGATAATAGGATAATGCTGTTGCTACCAGGGCAGAAATTAAAAATACTGTAGTAAATCCTTTGTAATATAAAAGCGCAATATTTAAAGTTGACGCTCCTGATATCTTTCTAATACTTATCTCCTTATATCTTTGTCCGGCAACAAATGAAGATAGGTTAAACAGACCCAAGAATGCGATGACAACACATATTACTGCCAGGTAGCTTACGAATCTTCCTATGCGATATTCCATTTGATATAGGCTTTCTAGTTTGTCGCTTAAATAGGAATAGTCAATTGGAACATTTGGAAATAATTCATCCCATTTCTCCCTAACAAAACCAGCTGATTCACTATGGCTATTCTCAGCTAACTTCAGATATAAAATATTCCTAGGAACTGTTTGTAAAAAAATAAACATCGGTTCAATGGTTTCTCTTAATGAATTTTGGTTAAAATCCTTCACCACTCCAATTACTTTTCCGTCCAGGTCAGTCCAACCGTCGTTATATGTGATGCGTTTCCCGATTGGGTCTTGCCATTCCATAAACTTTACTGCAGATTCATTAACCATAAATGCCTGGGTTTGATCACTGCCTGATTTGATATCAAAATCTCTACCCTGAACTAGTTTAATCCCCATAGTTTTTAGAAAATCATAAGAAACCCTTAAACTTATAAATCCATGATCAGTCATACCCTCATTCCCCTCTATAGAAATCATAGCTATATACATTTCCCCAGGCACATTATCTGAAGCACTTATACTTTTGATCCCTGGATATCCTATTAGTGCATTCTTAATAGGTTGTAAATCGTAAGTAAAAGTGTTATTGACCTTCAGTAATGCAACATGCTCTTTATCAAATCCTAGGTCTTTGTCTATTACAAAATTCAGCTGTCTATAAAATATTATAGTGCAAATTATCATCACCGCCGAAACGATTATCTGGAATCCAACCATGGACTTTCTAATTGCGACGGGGTTATAACCTGTTCCCCTCCCTCCTGCAATGGCTGTAAGCATGGACATTCTGGATAGGTAGATAGAAAGATAAAGAACTACTATCAGGATTACGATTATCACCAGAATGGATGATCCTATTACAAGAAAAATCCAGTTGCTTCCAAAATTAATTGCAAGATTCTTACCTACAGATTCATTGAAACTGGTATTGTTCAGCACTAATTGTGCAATGATAAATCCAGCCGCTAAGGACGTTATTGTAACCAGGACAGATTCATTCAGAATATCCTTAATCAATGATATTTTACTTGATCCCAGAATTTTTCTCACGCCAA
Source organism: Flammeovirgaceae bacterium (assembly GCA_003232185.1). Lineage (GTDB taxonomy): Bacteria > Bacteroidota > Bacteroidia > Cytophagales > Cyclobacteriaceae > SZUA-3. The sequence continues at coordinate 3,399 of QIMC01000036.1, forward strand.
TTTCTTTGGCCCTTTTCATCAGCCTTACCATCTCCATATTCATATAGTTAATTACGGAAAGCAACAGCACCAGGAAGCCGATAATCGATATGATGTTTAGGTAAAGTTTAGATCCTTTCGGCTCATCACCTAAGGTTTCCTCAATAAAATGAGTCTCAGATAACTTGTCCAAACTTGGAATCCAATCAGCATTGGCTTCTTTAAGGAAATCATCCATATATTGAGATTTGAACTGATCAAATTTTGCTAAAAAATTATCTGCATCTGAAGCCTCATGAAACTGTAGGTAGGTATAACAGACCGGTATAAATATATAGTCACCCTCTCCTGGTTTATTACCATATTCGAACTTGGGAAATGAAGCTAATGCTTCAAATTTTAAATGTGAATACGATGGTAAATCGTGTAAGACCGCTGTCACTTTATATAACACTTCACCAATTTCCAGGGTCTTACCGATCGGATTGATATCTCCAAAATACTTTTTACTGATCCTCTCGGTTAGGACTATGCTGTTTATTTCATGAAGAGCCCATTTAGGCTGACCATAAATAAAGGAGTGATCGAATATTTCAAATGCTGACGAATCTCCATAAAAAAAATTATTCTCATAGAAATACTCTTCTTCAATCTTAACCAATTGATTTTGGGCAATCCTCTGAAATCTTGCATAATCTTTTATTTCGGGATAGATCTCAACTAATAATGGGCCCATGGCGGGAGATACTGAGGCGGTAGGAATTACATTATTGTCAACTTCAAGGGTACCCCTTATCCGGTAAATTTTATCCTCGTTTGTATGATATCGATCATAGCGCATATCATCCTGGACATATAGCATAACTATTAGAATGGTTGCCACTCCAAATGCTAAACCGATCAAATTTAACCCAGTATACAATTTGCTTTTAGCAAACCTTCTGAAAATTACTTTTAAGCTTGTCATGATTGGGATACTCTAGATATAAATATAAGTATTTCTAATAAAAGCTATTTAAAATGAGTGAAGCTATCGGGTCGTAACCAGCCATTGCCTTCCCGGTGAATTACTACTAATAACAAGTTAATTAAAACGCAGGTTTGGTTTTACTCCTGTGTCTTCATCCGGCCCATAGCAGATTCAGATTACTATTTCTCTCATGCATATCTATTTCAGCACCATACTTTCTTTAGAGAACTGTTTGAAACTGGCATAGGCTGCGACCAATGCTAACACGAACAGTGAGAATACTATAGTTACATAGTGCTCTACTACAATTGTTCCGGCAGCAATTTCTTTTGTCGCAAGAGCGATGTTTAGTAGTGGAATCCAAACTGTTTGCCAGTTTAATTCTACACCAGGTATCAAAGCAATCATAGGAGGAATCATTATGACGAAGGTCAAAGGAGTAACAATGCTTTGGGCCTCTTTAAAACTTTGCGCTCTTATGACAATTGCAGATAGCAAACCAGAGAAGAATACACTTAAGGGCAAAAGCATTGCAAAAAGCATAATTATAAATTTAATGCTTATTATATCACCTATAGAATTTAAAAAATCTTGATGAATATCGGGTAGAAATATCAATGCTCCAACCATACCTAATACGGTCATTAGTGCTGCCGATAACCCTACCAAAGAAATGACTATCATTTTACCAATAAGAATTTTGAAACGAGAGGCAGGAACAGTTAAAAGGGTTTCCATGGTGCCCTTTTCCTTTTCTCCTGTTATTAATTCAATAGCTGGGTACATACACCCGAAGAAACAAAAGATTATAAAAATTAAGGGCAAAAACCCACCTACCATTTTGCCTATTTGCTCCTTTGGCGAAGCAATGTCCACCTTTGAAATAACTATTGGAGTAAAGGCTTCCGATGAAATATTTAATTGGTTTGTTCTCTCATTCAATAATTGAGATTTGTATATCTCTATTTTCTCCAAAACCCTGTGGTAGAGCACTAAATTTGTCGACTTATAATAAACGTTCAAGTTACCTGATTTCATCTGATTAATATTTGCTAGAAAATCAGGATTGAACTCTAAAAGGGCATCCAAACTATCATTAGAAATCGCTTCCCTGCCAGTTTCCAAATTGAAATGGTAATATAAGTTAAAGTTGTCATCTTCAAATTCACTTTTTACTGTTTCAGGAATTCCCACTAAGGCAATTCTTAATTGTCTACTCCCTTCTTTTTCCATTAAATTCTTTGTCAATTTGATGACACCCAACATAAGCAATGGAATAATAAGCGCAGGTAGTAACACTGCTGAAATCAAGGTTCTTTTATCTCTGAGAGTATCTGTTAATTCTTTTTTTATTACAATAAATATAATTTTCATTCTAGTGTGGATTAATCAACGTGTTGGTACTAACTTCTTTTTACAATTTGAATAAATGCTTCGGTTAAGGATTGCACTGTTGATTGAGTTCTGAAATTTTCCATTGTGTCATTATAAATAAGATTACCTCGGTGAATTATTGCCAGATCATCACATAGCAAATCTACTTCACTCATTATATGTGAGGAGAATATAATTGTCTTTCCTTCTTGCTTACATTGCTCAACCAATTCAATAATATTATGGGCTGTAATAACATCGAGTCCTGATGT
>QIMC01000411.1 GCA_003232185.1 Flammeovirgaceae bacterium
TAGTCTCAAGTAAAATTGTTCGCACACTTGCTTCAGATTCCTGTATCATTATTATTCAATTAAAACTTAACAAATATATAAGTTATGAAAACACATCCCAGATAATCTCTTCAATGGCAAAGAAGTTAAAGTGTATTGAAGAAAATTTAGATATATTAACGAAAAATTTCATTATGGAATATAGAAGATTTGGAAGAACCGAATGGCAACTGAGTGCAATGGGATATGGTATGTGGGGCCTGGCAGGGTGGAAAGGTTCTGATGATCAAGAGACTATCCGCAGTTTGGATTTTGCAGTTGACAAAGGATGCAATTTTTTTGACACTGCCTGGGGATATGCTGAAGGTAGAAGTGAACGAATATTGTCGGACCTGATTCAAAGTGATAAAAAACTTTATGTGGCCACCAAGATCCCTCCGATGAATTTTACATGGCCTTCCAGGAAAGGGTTCCTGCTAAAGGACTGTTTTCCGGCCGACCACATTATTGAATATGTAGAAAAAAGTCTAGCCAATCTCCGAGTTGATACTATTGACCTAATTCAGTTTCATGTTTGGGAAGATGAATGGCATGATGACGATCAATGGAAAAAAGGATTGGAGCAACTTAAACAGCAAGGAAAGATAGACAAAGTCGGAATCAGTATAAATCGTTGGGAACCAGAAAACGCGCTGCGTACATTAAGAACCGGCCTTATTGATACCGTGCAGGTTATATACAATATATTTGACCAGGCTCCGGAAGATGAACTTTTCCCTCTGTGCCGTGAACTGGACATTGGGGTAATTGCCAGGGTTCCATTCGATGAAGGGACACTAACCGGCAACCTAACCCTGGATACTACATTTCCTGACGGTGATTGGCGTAACACTTATTTTGTTCCTGAAAACCTTATATCCAGTGTAGCGCATGCTGAGGCCCTTAAAAAAATTCTTCCTGCTGACAGGACTTTACCAGAAGTTGCTTTGAAATTTATTTTGCAAAACAAGGACGTCAGTACGATCATTCCTGGTATGCGGAAGGAACGCAATGTATTGTTTAACATGCAAGTAGGAGCATCCTATGAGTTACCACCGGCATTAGTTGAGGAATTAAAAGGTCATCGATGGGATCGTATTCCAACACAATGGTCACAATGACCATTGTGCAAACACCAAATAGCATTTTATTTGAAGGCTAAGTTTGTTTTTCCCGGCTTTCCCAATAGAGCAGAGCATACAGTGCAAGTGGGGCGGCCCAATTAGCAGCCCGTTCTACAAATTCCAGCCATGCCTCACCAGACAATGGACGGATCAAGGCGGTACAAAAAGCCCAGGTAAAGGCATAAATAAGCACAAATTTTGAAGGTTTGACCAAGATAATAATTGCCACCAAGAGGTCCACCACTCCTATGGTAAACATTACCTGCAATGCGACCGGACCCTGAATTCCCACCAAATCCAAATAAGGCAACCAAGTTGCATTTTTCATTAATGCCAGAATACCGTGTCCGGTAAATGTCCCAAAAACGCCTATTCTTAAAATCCAACGAGCTACCAGCATTACCTCAGTTCCAGTTCGTCAAATTTCTCCAGTGTATCAGGATTGACTACCTCCATCCTCAGCTTTTTACCATCAACCTTAAAGAAGACCAGGGCATTCTGGGTAGTAAATCCATCCACAAAGGGAGTCCAAGGTGTCTCCTCCTGGGCATAATAAGGAGCACCGGCTGCACCATTATTTATCTGATAAATGGTTCTGCTTAAAACCACTTTTTCAGGACTGTAATCAGCAGGATGAATGGTGGTTGATGGTCCAATCTCAGTCCGCGCATAATTGTGCTCATCACCGGTCAATATGGCAATTACTTTACTGCTCTTATTTACCAGCAGGTCCAACAACTGATCCCTTCTTTCTATTATTCCTTTTTCGACAGGTTTACCAGCAACATAAGGCCTCCAGGTATTGTTTCCATTATACCACATGTCATCTTGTACATGACCACCATTTGGAAAAAACGGTGTGTGTTGGGTAATAAAGACATGGTCTATATTTTCATCCTCTTCCAAATTTTCTAAAACACCAGATAGCCAATTCACTTGATTGTCCATAATATAACCGTGTAAGCCGCCGCTCACAAACTGAATAGTGGCCGAGGAAGGAGCATACCAATAATTGGAATTCAAAACAACCACCCCAACATTATCATAGGTGTAGTAATACACATTTTCAGAATAACTTGGAAAATCAAATTTGTCCGGGTCGGGGTCATAGCTTGCTCCATCTTCGCTATTAGGGCCATTCATGGGATTCACAAAATTTTGAGCAAAAACTACCTCTGCAGATTCTGTATCATATGGAAAACGGTCAACCGAAATAAAAACACGATCCTTTTCGCTATAGAAACGTCGATTTACTGCCTCGTGATTGCCCATAGCTACATAAACGGGAAAGTAATGCGCAAATGGCTGAACAGCTCTTTTCCAATTGGCATATTGAACATGAGTGCCTTCGGTATTGGTTAAATATCCATTGATCAGGTCGCCGGTAAATTGCATAAACGCCACTTCTTTGGCTTTGTTCAGGGCCATGATGCGTTTCATAATATAAAAATTAGCTCCCCAAAGATCTCGTTCACCACCTCCATTGCCACTCCTTGAGTCACTGGCGTAGGTAAACGTAAATGGGTTCCGGGTTCCGGAGCTGTCAGAAAACTAAAATTTATACTTGTACTACCCACTTGAACCTGATATGAGTAATCAGTATCCGGGGATAAATCACTAAACAGAACCTGATGATTGATGGCTTCGCTTGAATTTATGGTTGTTTCTCCCACTTTTACTTCGGCAGATTCTTTTTTGTTAAGGGTAAAAGAAATAACTGCACTTTCAGAAGTAACCAGGTTTACAAAAGGGCCTTCAACAATGGTAGCAGAGACCTTGAATGGGCCAACACCATTAAAGGTAACAATACCGTCGTAGAGGAATTCTCCAGAGTCATTTATCACTCTGTACCCTAAGGTGCCTTTCTGAGATTGCTCCCACCCTACCATGTCGTAAGTGCCCTTAAGCTGTCCCAATATATCAATGGAGGCCTTTCCTTCAACAATCTCTGTGGAACTTCGGAAATAAACCGGTTGAGGATGTTTCGAGTCTCCATATGGAATAAAACCATACATCATTTTACCGTTTAATCCCATAAAATCAAATTTGAGTCCTTTTTTGGTACCCTTAGGATTACCCATCAACTGTGTCAAGGTATACTCCGGAGGACTTATCAGTTCGTAGATCTTCTTTTTCCTGAAAGGAAAATAATAACCTTCTTTATCTTTTAAAATTAATGAATGAACCGAAGGAACAGCAGTGACCTTGACTTTCTGGGCTCTGATTGGAGCACTGGAAAACAGAATACAGGCCCCAATGATCATTGTAAATATTGACTTCATAGATCTGGTTTAGGCGTTGATGGCACAAATTACAGTTATAATTAGTAATTATAAATATTTTTGAATTAGGAATTATTTGAATTTATACTTCTTGAAACTTGAGACGATTTTAAAGGGACTCCTTCGAAAAATATTTAGCTTGAGTTGGCATAGACAATTTATCCTGATTAACTAAATTGGGAAATATTAAGGACTATTTTAACACAACATGGACTACAATTTACCTACTCGCCGAAAATTTATAAGAGATTCCGGAATGATGGCTGGTGCCGTTATGACTTTTCCCTCAATAGCTTCCTGCTTAAGCAAAAATCCAAAGCGGTTGGGAGTAGCCTTAGTTGGCCTGGGCAACTACAGCACTAGAATGCTAGGGCCGGCTTTAAAAGAAACTACCAATTGTTATCTCTCTGGAATAGTAACAGGCACCCCGGAAAAAGCCGTCAAATGGACAGAAGAATATAATCTGAATAAGAAGAATATCTATAATTATGAGAATTATGATGATATTATCAACAATTCAGATATTGATATCATTTACGTTGTACTGCCTAACAGCATGCATGCGGAGTACTCTATTCGCGCACTGAAAGCAGGCAAGCATGTAATCTGTGAAAAACCAATGGCGCTTACCGCTCAGGAAGGTCGGGAGATGATTTCTGCTGCTGAAAAGAATGATCGAAAGTTAGCTATAGGCTATCGCATGCACTATGATCCATACTTCATCGAAGCAAAACGACTAGGCCGGCAAGAGGTTTTTGGTCCCGTCAATTATATGGAATGTAGCCTTGGATATTCTTTTACTCCTCCGGCTGACTCCTGGAAAATAAAGAAAAGTATGGGCGGTGGCTCTTTATACAACTTAGGTGTATACCCCATCCAAAGCGCCCGGCATACCAAAGGCGCCGAACCGGTATTTGTAACGGCACAAGCCACCACTCAGAGGAAAGACCTTTTTAAGGAAATTTACGAAACTTTTACCTGGCAGTTGGAGTTTGCAGATGGAGCTTTGTGCAACTCATACAGCGGTCCGGTGGCATTTATAGATCGACTTTTTGCAGGGTGCCGTGATGGTTATATTGAAATAGAGCCTGCCACTGCCTACACTGGACAGGCCGGCAGGTCTACCAATGGGACCATGAATTACCCGCAAGTATTCCAACAAAAACTTCAAATTGATGATTTTGCCCGTTGCGTGCTGGAAGATGAGGAATCAATAGTAGGTGGAGAAGATGGATTAAAAGACCTGCTGATCATCGATGCCATTCATGAATCCATAAGAACCGGGAAAAAAGTAAAGGTAGTACAGATCTAATAGATCTTAGGTCTGTGATCTTAGGTCCCGCTAGGCGTACCCAAGCAGACGCAACATATCCTTGCTTGCTTGTTCTTCTGCAAACTGTCTGGTCTGTACAACACCTTTTTCATCCCGATCGATAATAACATGCTGTGGAGCCGGTATAAGGCAATGCTGTATTCCCCCAAACCCACCCAGCGATTCCTGATAGGCCCCGGTATGAAACATCCCGACATAGAGTGGGCTTCCATTTTCGATTACCGGAAGGAATACTTCGGAGGAGTGAATTTCAGAATTATAGTAATCCATGCTATCACAAGTAAGTCCTCCGAGATTTACCCGGTGGTATTTTGATTTCCAATTATTAATTGGGAGTAAAATAAATTTACTGCCACTGCCCCAGGTATCAGGAAGATTGGTAATAAAAGAGCCATCAATCATATACCAAAGTTCTTTCTCGTTCTGTAACTTCTGATCCAAAATCGAGTAAATCATGGCACCGCTTTCTCCTACGGTATAGCTGCCAAACTCAGTGACAATATGAGGAACGGGAACGTGATTCTTTTGGCATACCCATTGGATATTCTCAACTATTTGGTTGATCATGTATTTGTAATCATAGCTGAATTTTAGTGAATTTTTTATGGGAAACCCACCACCAATATCTATGGTGTCCAGATCGGGGCATACTTTTTTGAGTTCACAATATTTGTCCATGAATCTACTCAGTTCACTCCAGTAATAGGCGGTGTCTCTAATCCCTGTATTGATGAAGTAATGCAGGATCTTCAATCTGGCATTGCCGGGCTCAATTTTCTTCTGATAATAATCAATAGCATCTCTATACCTAATCCCCAGGCGAGAGGTATAGAACTCAAATTGCGGCTCCTCGTCAGAGGCCAAACGAATGCCCACAAAGTAAGGATTGTCCAACTGGGATTCATAAAACTCCGCCTCTTTTAAGTTGTCCAGGATGGGTATACAATTTTCAAACCCATCCTTAATCATTTCCACAATATACTTTAGATACAAAGGCCTTTTGAACCCATTACAAATCACCAGGTGCTCTTTGGTCAGCTGTTTGTGATGGTATAGGTTTCTAATAATTGAAATATCAAATGCTGAAGATGTTTCCAACTGTGCTCCGGTTTTTAGTACCTCCTCCATCACAAATCTGAAATGGGATGACTTGGTGCAATAACAGTAGGTATAGGATCCCTGGTACTTATACTTTTTCAGGGTTTCCTGAAAATATCCAGTGATCAGGTTTATGTTTTCCGAAATCTTTGGAAGGTAAGTCAGTCGAATTGGCGTACCATATTTTTCAATTATCTTCATTAATGGGACTCCATAAAACTTCAATTGGTCATCTTCTACAGTAAATTCTTCGGTAGAAAAAGGGAACGTCTGTTTTATCAGATCTATATACCTATTCATGTTCTATTTTCAGTACTTATTTGACTTTTGGTGGCACAATATCGCCATAATTTTCTGATCTTTACAGCTTCCAATTTTAAAAATACCCATTTGGCCTAGTGAGT